>JAWXTP010000080.1:0-13296 GCA_044433415.1 Rikenellaceae bacterium | reverse complement strand
TATTAAACGAGCGCGAATCATTAAAAGACACACACGATTCACATTCACCACAAGGTTCTGCACCGTTTTTAGGGTTTAAACAATTTATACTTTTAGCCAATATTCTAGCACAAGTAGTCTTACCCACACCACGAGGTCCGCAGAATAAGTAAGCATGTGCTAATTGACTATTAACAATTGCATTTTTTAGCGTAGACGTAATATGCAATTGCCCTACAACACTTTCAAATGTTATAGGGCGATATTTTCTTGCTGAAACTATATATTTTTCCATTATTACAATCTCCAACTGAATGTTAACATAATATTATGGTTAGTAAGTTTACTTTGTGAAATTGAGCTACTACTAAAATACTGATCATAATAATCAGAATAGTAATCATACATTAAGAAAGGTGTTGCTTTGGTACTCATATTCACATAAGTTAAATCTATAGAACAAGTTCCAACTCTATAACCTAGACCACCACTTATACTTGTTACAGCACCATAATCACTATCTTTTAATGCACTATCATAATAGGCATAACCTCCTCTTAATACAAGTCCACCAGGAATATTTAATTCTAGACCCGCACGTATATTATTAGTAGGCTTATATGTATTTTGAATCTCCTCTGTTACTTCAGGCAAATATGAACGATCACCACTATATTTCATTTTGATTTGATTATACCATATTCGCTCATAATCCACACTTAGGAGTGCCACCTTACCAAAGGCATAAGATATACCTGTATTTAATCGCGTAGGAGTTTTAACTTTATATTCACTATAAGTTAAAGGCGACAAAGAGCCATAACCTACAATATCTCCATTCTCGTAAAACTCCCCTAATACATAAGTTTGATATTCCTCTTGCACACTATATATTTTTGGTGCTTGTATTGAAGCCCCTATCCTTAAGCCTGGCATAGGTTGTAGCGTTGCTCCAAAAATAAAGTTAAAAGCTATTGCATTTTTATTTATAGTCTGACTATATAACATATTATCCATATCTCCATAGTTAGAATATGAAGCATACTCAGAATAATCATTATATAGAGAAGAATGATACTCTGCACAACCCAAGGTTGTACCTAAATAAAGAACATCATTCACGTTAAAGCCTAAAGAGAAATTGTAATCCGATGAATGTTCTTCAACAACACGTATAAGCTGAGGTGTAACAATATCACCTTCAATCAATGAACCTACAAGTTCTCCATTAGTGTTTTCATAAGATGGAAAATATGAATTTTCATTACTATAAGGTTTAAAAATTAACCCTGCATCATAAGCACCTGCCGCACCATATTCAGAAAGATAAACATCATAATCTTTCAAGGTACTAGCAGAATATCCCGTTGCTTGTGCAGAAAACATATCAAGTATTGACGAGCTAGTCTCTAATCCATTAACAACAGACTTTGCTTTATTAGAATAATTTGTATTGTAACTAAAACCGACTGCTACACTCTTCAAGCCACTGCCCCTTAATTCTGAATTATATACTAAACCTACATTTGCTAATATACCTTTAGTTGCATTTTCTTTTTCTGTAGAAGAATAGTTATTATTACTATAAGAATTACTTTTTGTAGAAGCTATATTCAACGATGGAGTTATAGAAAACGCTCCATTACCTTTATACATTGCGATACCTGCTGGATTTATACCTATAGAAGAAATATCTGCTCCTAAAGATGTAAACGCACCACCCATAGCAGAAACACGCGAAGTTGAAAAATTCTTATACTGCAAGGACATACTATAAAGCTCATCTGCTGATTGAGCAAATGCACCGTTACTTAAAATAAATGATGCAATTAATATGGTTAGTTTTCTCATAATTAAAATTATTTATATCCGTTTTACATGATTCTAACTCGATCATGTCCACAATTATGCCAAATTGACAATTTCCTGTTAAATTTTACGACATATCGTATATTTAACAGGAAATTTAAGACTTGTTGATTTCAAGGAAGTTATTAACCTACCTTCTCCCAGCACTTCTTGAGCTACTAGAGCTAGCAGCACTACTTCTTGAAGAACTTGACGATCCGTTTGAATAACTAGACGATGAACCAGAATAACTTCTAATAGAAGAAGATGATGATGAATTAGATCTATTATATGTTCTTGAACTAGAAGAACTATTCGAAGAAGAGTTTCTTGTAGAACTACTTGATTGTGTTCTTGAAGATGGAACTCTTGTAGAAGAAGTCTTATCAGATTGCACTCTTACCGACTCTCCACTATTGCTCTTAGTGCTTGTTGATACTCTATTTGAACTATTTGAAGCTGTTCTGTTATATGTTGCAGTTCCTGTAGTTTTAGTTGCTCCTTTAGAATCAAAATAACGCGAACTTGCTGTTCTTGTACCTGAAGCACTACTAGCTAAAGTACCTTCTCTTCTACTGCTAGAATTTCTTATACTTGAGCTACCACTTGCTGAACTTCTTGTCGAAGTGTAATACTTAGATCCTCTAGTGGCTACCCTACTAGGCTCACGATATACTGGTCTATAAGCATATTGAGATCTGTAAATTGGGCGGTGTGGACGGTAATAGAACGGATAGAATCCAAACCATGGATCATACCATGGGTCATAAAATCCATAAATAGGTCTATAATGCCAAGGGCTATACCATGGATTATACCATGAACTACGATAATACCACGATGGATAATAACCCCAATAATCCCATGCACCATAAGACCATGATGGAGTAAATGTGATATTTATTGTCGTATTAGTACCTTCCTCCTCTTCAACATAATAAGTTGTTGTTTTTGTCGAAGATTCATCACTACTTTCTACAACTTCATAACTACCGCCTCCTAACGCTTCAGCAAATGAACCTGGTATGTACTCATCAATATTTACATCCGCAACTTGACTTTCATAAGCGTATTCACTCTGATTTGTTGGAGTATAATTATTATTTGTAGCTACAACTCTACTTCTTGTCACTGCGTATGTGTTATTTCCGTACAGTTCATCACCTGCACTATTTGATGCATAGTATGCCGATGTACAAGAAGAAGAAAGAACAGATACAACTACCAAAAAGGTAGTTAATAATATTTTACTTTTCATAATTTTTTCTTTGTACTGTTTGCACAGTTAGTTAAACATATATATAAAACGATTACTTTACCTAAAATATTACATTCACTTAAACTTAATACATTAAAATACAAAGACTTACCATTTTTCATTGTATCTTAACACACTTCAAGCAACATCATCCCAAAGGTAATACTACAAAGATATGATTTTTATATGAATTTATCACTATTTTATCAAAAACTTTTATCAGTGTTATCTATACTAGTAAAACGTAAACCCTTAAAAATACTGCATCTAGCTCACATACAAATAAACAAAAAAGCACACTTCTATCCTATGTTTAGGATAAAAGTGCGCTTTTCGTATGAATGAAGAAAAAATTACATTTCTTTTTCTTGCCAAATTAATGCAGAAGCTCCAAGTACAGCTGCATTTTTACCATCAATACCAGAAGGAAGTAATTTAACTTTATTACGGTAGTTAGATAACATGTGCATTTCCATATATTTCTTAGTTGGTTCGAAAATATATTTTCCTGCTTTTGCAAGACCACCAAATAAGAAAATAGCTTCAGGAGAAGTAATAGTTACAGCATCAGCTAATGACTGACCTAAAAGCATACCTGTATATTCGTAAGCCTCGATTGCAAGAGGGTCACCATTAAGAGCAGCTTTAGTAATCATTTCTGCTGTAAGATCGTTATAAGAAATATTACGGAACTCGCTATCTTCGATATGGTCAGCTAATAATTTAAATGCAGTACGTTTAATACCTGTTGCAGAAACATAAGTTTCAAGACAACCTTTACGTCCGCAACCACATGTACGACCTACACGGTTAACAATAACGTGACCTAGCTCACCAGCGAATGAATCGTGACCATAAACCAACTTACCGTTAGCAACAAAACCACTACCTAAACCAGTACCTAAAGTTACAACGATAAAGTCTTTCATTCCTTTGGCAGCACCGTAAACCATTTCACCAATAGCAGCAGCGTTTGCATCATTAGTAATAATGATAGGAATAGTTGGGAAATATCTTTTCATTTTCTCAACAAAAGGAATTGTGCCTTTCCATACTAGGTTTGCAGCATTTTCTATAGTTCCATTATAATAATTTGCATTTGGCGCGCCTATGCCTATACCTATAACTTCACATTCTTCAGTTACTGATTTGATAAGATCGTTAATTCCAATATAAAGCTCTTCTAAGTATTGGTCAAAATCAGGAAATTTTTTAGTTGGAACTACGCCCTCACCATACATTTTTCCTTCTCTATCAATAAGACCAAAAACTGAATTAGTACCACCTATGTCGATACCTACTACTAACTGCTTCATAATATAAGTTTTTTAAATATTAATTATGTTAATTTTGTTTTTTTATTAAAAATCTGTTATTTAGTGAAATTAAACTAAATAACAAAGTTCAAAATTAATATTTTTTTTGATATAATGTTACTTTTTGTAAATAAAAAATGAAATAAAATTAATTTTTATTATATTTATGGTCTAAAATCTGATATTTATGTATACATTTGATGAAATAATTAACATCTGCAATAGCGAAATTGCCAAGGTTAACTTCTTAGATAGAGCTCCTTTGTCTCTATACGAACCTATTTTATACACACTTGAGAATTCAGGAAAAAGACTTCGCCCTGTAGCAACTTTAATGTCTACAAATGTTTTTTCTGACGAAATCAACGAAGGAATAAATGCCGCATTAGCAATAGAAGTATTCCACAACTTCACCTTACTTCACGACGACATTATGGATAACGCCGCAACACGTCGCGGCAAACCTTCTGTACACATCAAATGGAATGAAAATGCCGCCATCCTTTCTGGTGACGCTATGGTACTGTATGCCTACAAGTTACTAACAAAAAGCAATAAAAAGTCACTTGGAAATTTGCTAGAAGTTTTTAATGAGATAACTTTGCAGGTTTGTGAGGGACAACAATATGATATGGAGTTCGAAACAGCTACTAATGTTAGTGTTGACGACTACATAAATATGATACGTTTAAAAACGTCTGTCCTTATAGCTGGAGCAATGAAAATGGGTGCAATTTGTGGGGGCGCAACACTAGAAGAAGCCGATAAACTTTACGAAGTAGGAGTAAATCTAGGTCTTGCATTCCAGATACAAGACGATGTATTTGACACTTATTCTAACAAAGAAAGTTTTGGTAAAGAAATTGGTGGTGATATATTAGAAGGTAAGAAAACTTATCTTCTGCTTTCTACTTATAACATTGCTTCTGAAGAAGACGTTACGAAGCTAAATACCATATTCAGCACAGAAATGCCTGATGAACTGAAAATTTCTTCTGTAAAAGCTATTTACGACAAATATAACGTAAAGGATTTAGCAAACGAAAAGATAAAAGAATTTTACGAGAAAGCATTATCTGCTCTTGACTCTTTACAAGTTGAAAATTACAGAAAAGAGCCTTTAGTAGAGCTTTCAAAAATTATATTAACAAGAAAAAAATAACATTAACGTGAAAAACAACGAAATTACTCGTAAAGATGTGGAAATTATGGCTCCAGTAGGTTCTTATGAATCTCTTATGGCAGCTATACAAGGAGGCGCAAACTCTATATATTTTGGAGTTGAGCAGTTAAACATGCGTTCACAATCATCGTTTAATTTCACATTAGACGACCTTTCTCAGATAGCTGAAATCTGCAAAGAAAATGGATTAAAAAGCTACCTGACTGTAAACTGTATCATCTACGATGAAGATATAGACCAGATGAAAGAAGTCATTAATGCCGCCAAAGCATCAGGCATAAGTGCCGTTATTGTATCTGATCAAGCTGCGATAAATTATGCTCGTACTGTAGGTGTAGAAGTTCATATATCTACTCAACTAAACATCTCTAATATAGAAACTCTTAAATTCTATGCTCCTTATGCTGACGTTGTAGTACTTGCTAGGGAGTTAAATATGGACCAAGTCAAAAATATCTACAACAAAATTATTTCTGAAAACATTGTTGGTCCTAAAGGGAATTTAATAGAGATAGAGATGTTCTGTCATGGTGCTCTATGTATGGCTGTGTCAGGCAAGTGCTACTTAAGCCTTCACGAAGCCAACAAATCCGCAAACAAAGGAAGTTGCAGACAAATTTGTAGAAGGTCTTATGATGTTAAAGATAGAGAAACAGGCGCTGAGTTATTAGTTGACAATAAATACATAATGTCACCTAAAGACCTATGCACTATAGACTTTATAGACAAGATGTTAGATTCTGGGGTTCGTGTTTTCAAAATTGAAGGCCGAGCACGTTCAGCAGAATACGTAAAACGTGTATGCGAATGTTATAATGCTGCTATAGAATCAGTGATTGATGGTACTTTCTCTCAGGAAAAAGTCGAACAGTGGAAAGAAACAATGCTTACTGTATTTAATAGAGGCTTCTGGGATGGTTACTACCTTGGTCGTAAATTAGGTGAGTGGAGCACAAATTATGGATCTTCAGCAACTCAGAAAAAAGTATATGTAGGAAAAGTCACTAACTTTTTCAATAAACTTTCGGTTGCGGAAGTACTTATAGAAGCATCACCTCTAGGACTTAACGAAGAGTTAGTAATTACAGGACCAACAACAGGAGTTGTAGAACTAACCACAACTGAGCTTAGAGTTGACTTAAAAATAGCTAACGAAGTTAAACAAGGCGTAAAATGTTCTTTTGTCACTCCTGAACTTGTAAGGCGTGGCGATAAAGTTTATCGGATGGAAGAAAGATAATAATAAATAAAAGGATACTATATGACAGTAATGATAATGACCTGGTTAAATTCCATCTTAAATGGGAATACGCGTACCCCTAGAGAGTACGCTGTACATCTTGTTGTAAAAAGACTACTTAGTGTTATTGTAATTATTAACATAATTACAGTTATCCTTTCAACGTTTAGCCAATTTGGCACATATAACACGACATTTCTTGCAGTATCTTATATATCCACTTTAGTATTTACAGTAGAGTATTTTCTAAGATTATATTCTGCCCCTGTAAAACGTAATAATGTACATAAGCTACGTGCTAGGTTGGGCTATATTACTTCTTTTATGGGAGTAGTCGACTTCATTACCATTATCCCTTTTATTATTCAACATGTTCACATTTTGGATTCCTCAGATTACGCTTTACTTTCAGAAGTTGCCAAAATCTTCCTAGTACTAAAATTAGCACGTTATTCAAAAACATTCAGATTTACTGTAGATGCCCTTAATTCCGTAAAAATGGAATTAGCATTTGGCATTAGTGTAGGGTTATCCATAATTCTGTTTTCAGGAATGTTAATGTATTACGTTGAAAGAAATGCACAACCTGACGTATTTTACAATGTGGGGCAAGGTTTATGGTGGTCTGTAATAACATTCACAACAGTAGGATATGGAGATATGGCTCCAGCTACAGGTTTTGGTAAACTCTTAGCAGGACTTATTGCGATGGTGGGTATAGGGATGTTAGCTCTTCCTACAGGTATCATAAGTTCTACTTTCATTAAAAAGATGAATGAAAGAAAAGACCAAAAAACTCCAGACTCCACAAATGTAGACCACAAAACAACAACTAACGAAAACCATAGGGGCAACTACTGTCCTCACTGTGGAGCAAAATTAAATGACGATAGCGACTCATAAACACTAAAAAAACAGCTACTATACAATACTTACAATTATGAAAAAAATACTTTTATTTATTACTTTAACTCTACTAACTATTTCAGGTATTGAAGCTCAAAACTTTACCTACAAAATAGACTTTGGAACTCTTTTTGACAACCTAGAAGGTAGCGATTCTTACGCACCCACACGATCTCTCTTCACGGCTAAATTAGCGCCTGAAATAGGCGTAAAGATTAGCGACAAGCATAAACTTATGGTAGGAGCAGTGATGCTACAGAATCTAGGTGACGACATCTTCCTAACTGATGCTGATTATACTCTTTACTACAACTTCACGGATAATAACTTCAATGTTTTTGTGGGTTCTTTCCCTAGATCAAATACTTTTGAGATGTATCCAAAAAGTTTCTTTAGAGATGACTTCCTATTTACAGACAACAACATAGAAGGTGTTATGGCTCAATACACTCCTACTAAGAAAAATGGTTTTATTGAATTGTATGTAGACTGGTACGGTCAAAATCAAGAGAATCGTGATGATGAGTTTCTACTTGTAGGTTCTACAGAATTTTCTTTCTGTAACAAATACTTATTTGCTGGCGCTAACATACTTATAAACCATTTAAAAAACACAGACAAACTAGTTGATTCCTACCTATACGAAAGAGCTTTATACAATATCTATTTAGGTGCAGATTTTCAATCTTTAACTCCTAGTTTAGACCGCTTTAAAGTGAGCTTTGGCACTAATTCATCTATGGAGCACAAAAGATTTGAAGGAGATTACGAAGAACCTTGGAAGAATAATGTTGGATGGCAATTTAATGTTGATGTAAACTACAAAGGTTTTGGTCTTAAGAATGATTATTATTTCGGAGATTCTCAGCTTGTATACTACGAACAATACGGAAATGATTTATATTGGGGAAATCAATTTTATCAATCTGACAGATATAACTTAACAGAACTATACTACGAAAAATGTTGGGGATGCATTTCTTTAAGAGCAGGAATGAAATTCCATGTAACTCCTACAACTTTTGCTAATCAACAAGTTGTTACTTTGAAGTTAAACTTAGGTAAAATTATCAAGAACAAACATTAAAAAGGATTTCTAAAATAGTCATTACACGACAAGCGTGAAAAGATATTGTGATAAATTTCGTGAAATATTCCCTCGCTTGTCGCCCTACAAGCTACAAGCTAAAAACACCCACGCTACAATCTCTGTAACGTGGGTGTTTTATTATAAAGACAGTTCTAGGAACTGGTTTTATTTAACCAATTCGCGGCATTTATCTACTAACTTACAAACACCATTATCAGGGCTACCATAAGCACCTTTTTCAGGAGTTAAGTTAAATCCATAAGGCTCATAAATGTTAGCACATAAAGGATTTTCGTCTTGAAGTTTTTGCCAATCAGCATATAAAGCATCATATTTAGCGATAGCAGCTTTAACAGCGTCTTTGTCTAGCAACTCACCATTAAGTTCAAAATTACGGTTATTTATTCCCATAATAAAGATTTGACGAATGATATCATATTTGTATCTACCATATAAAGAAGATACTTCTAGATATTTTTTAGAGTCAGCATCTGTCATTTCAATTTTTTGAGACAACTCAACGATTTTGTCCCATAAACCAACAGCGTAATCTTTTTCTGCAATTACTTGATCAACCATATTGCCTTCAATCGCTGCTTTATAGAAACCTGCTAGAGTGCCTGGTTGGTAGAAATATTGGTCTCTAGTCCACCATACATTGAAAGGTAAATCTAACGCTGTACATTGACCTTTAAGAACGGCATCGTCAGAAAGTGTTAATAACTCTTTAAAGTCTGCTAAAGAACCTTTTGCTACTGTAAGGTTTGTTAACACTTTGTCTAATACTTGAGATTCGTTAAGTGTTGTGTCTTGTGCCCAAACAGAAGCTGCTTGTGCATTAATATCACACCATAATTCATGTTTGATGTAAGGACCTCTCCAACCACCACCACGTGACCAAGTCCAAAGACCTTTAAAATGAGGATTACCTTTTAATCCTGCTATACTTTGAAGTTGATCTGGTTTCATGTTTCTTGAATATTCGCTAAATCCGTTTAACGCACCACCAAATACATATACAGGGTGAGAACCTTTACCATAATATTCTGGTTGACCTTGGAACTCAATGATAAATGGGTGTTCACCTATACCGATAGTAGTATTAAATTTAGTTAACCTATGGAAGTCACCATTTGAATATTTGATAGAGAAAATAAAGTTTTCATTAGGTTCAACTCTATCAGTAACTGCTTTAAATACTTCTGGGTTTGTGTGGAAGAAACCAAAGTCCCAAGTACGATAGAATAGTTTTTTGTTGTATTTTTCACAAACCTCAGCTTTTAAAAGCTCGATAAGTTTCACGTGACCATTGATACCTTCTTCACCACGACCTCTTACAGGGTTACCACCACTGTGGAAAGGAGTGTCATAAAGATAAGTTTCACCAAATCTAATAACAAGACCATCAATATCAGGGAAAGTTTCGAAAATCTCTTTTATCTGAGCCTTGATAATAGTAGCTGTCATTTCTCTGTTAATATTTGGAGCCATTTTACCGTGTACTGAGTTGTGACCGCCGTCAATATCACTTTGATCTACAAGTTCATTTTTGTATTTTTCAATCAAAGATGTCGGTAACACTAGCATATCTGTAAAAGGATATACTTTTAGACCTGCATCTTTAGCTCTTTTGATATGATCTTTAACGATAGCTTGTTGATTCATAATCCATGCTCTTTCTTCGCTATTTTGAGCAGTTAGACCTTTATCAAAGCTATCATAAGTCACAGCACATTGCACATAAATCATTGGCACTATAGAGTTGTAACCAACGCCTTTTACGTAATCATAATCATGATACTTAGATTCTTGATTTGGTTCACCTGGGTTTCTATGGAACATATCCATAACATAAGTCAAACCATTTTCTGCTTTCGGTGTTGAAGCACACGAAAAAGAAAAAGCTACACATAGTAGCAATAATAGATTTTTAATTTTCATAGGGGGGGGTAATATTAATATTAGTAATTCATTTATCTTTTCTTATGGCTTATAAAGTACAAAGATAAGGTATTTCTTGCATTTATTCTAACTTAAACAATAAAAAAATAAAATATTTAGTCTATTGCAAAGAATTTGCTTACTATTTGTACAATCAAAGAGCTTTATATGAAAAGATTAATACTTATAGCATTTTCTATTTATGGTCTATGTGTTTTTACTGGAGAAAAACATTATCTCAGCCGTAACGCTAAGAAAAACACCAGCAATACAGATTTTATAACACAGAACAAAGTGTACTCAAAAATCTGTGATTACTCCATGCGCGGTAAGCATCTCTTTTGGGATAACAACTCCCCTACATTGGTAACCCATATTATAATCAATGAAAGTGGGAATAACATTCATTCTTTCATCATAGAAAAACTAGACTATAGAGAATGGACTACTATATACACAGGCACAGAAATAGGTACAAATTGCGTTATAACCTTGCATCAAGTATGTGAGAAAGATTTAAGACTTAAGGTACTTAAATCTTATCATATACCTAAAATTTCATCTTTTCAAATATACACAAACAGGAATTTGCAACAAAGGGAATCCGTGAACAATAATCCACTGATTCCCCCTGGCAGTATAACTTTAGAAAACTTCTAGAAGCCTCCTTTAGTTTTTATGATAAATTTTAAATTCCCAAGGACCAAATGGATCATAAACCCCACTTTCTAGTTCCACTTCCCCATGGAATAACTTATTATATTTTCCTTGATAATCCTCGTCATAGAAGGCAGGTTGAATATGATACGGTGTCATATTAAAGATACCTATTACTACGCTATCTCCATGTTTACGTTTAAAAGCCATCACATTATAAGGCTGTGAAGAATTAATAAAATAAGGAGTAGAAGTTTCATAAGTATCACCTAAAGCCTCATTTGTTAATTTCAAATTCACAAGCTCCTTAAATATAGGAGTAAACTTCTTGACTTTAGACCAGTCTATCAAATCTTTTTCAAAGAATTCAATTTTCTTATCGCATCCTGCTTCCTCACCACTATAAATAAGAGGAGTACCACGGTATACAAAATTAAAAGCTCTCATACAGTCTACAGCTTCCCCGAAACGTTTAAACTCTGAATCATGCCACGAGTTTTCATCATGATTAGATATGAACAACATCTTTGAACAAGCAGCAGGATAGTTATCATTCTCTGCCATCAAGTGACCCCTAAAATTCTCTACTGTATCTTGTTGCGCAGCTATTCTTTCTATAAAATGGTAAGTCTCCCAGCCGTAACAAGCATCAAAAAGACCTTCTTTAACGTACTCTGGAGCCTCTACCTCGCCCAACATATAAATATTAGGTTTAATAGCTCTAAGCTCAGCTATTGACTCTTCCCAGAAGTCTAAAGGAACAAGTCCTGCCATATCTTGACGATAACCATCGATACCACATTCTGTAATCCAGAATTTCATAGCATCTGTAACTTTAGCACGCAATTTAGGGTTATTGTAGTCTAATTTTGCTGTATCTGTCCAATCAAAAGGTGAAACTACCTCTCCATTTTCGTCATGTGCATAAAGCATCTCATCTTCGGACATCCAAACATTATCCCATGAAGTGTGGTTCAAAGCCATATCAAGAATCACTTTCATACCACATTTATGAGCCTTGTCAACTATGCTTTTAAAACCTCTTATTGTTCCAAACTCTTTATTTACTGATTTATAGTCCTTAATTGAATAGTAACTACCTAAAGTGCCCTTGCGTTTAATTTCTCCAATTGGGAAGATAGGCATAAACCATAGTGTAGTAACTCCCAGACTAGCAATTCTTTCGATACGTGGAAGGAAAGACTTAAAGTCTCCTTTTGGCGTAAATTGCCTTACATTTACTTCGTAAAGTACATTTTTTTTCATCATAATCCTCTTATATGTAAGTTTATAGGCGCGAATATAGCAAAAAAAAGTGATTTAAAAAGAAAAAATCTCTTTAAATCACCTTTTTTTATAAAAAACAAGTAAATTACTCAGCAGCAGCTTCTGTTTCTTCAGTTGCAGTTTCTTCTGCAGCTTCTTCAGCAGGAGCGTTAGCAGCAGCAATAGCAGCTAATTTTGCAGCTACAGCTTCAGCTTTAGCTTGGTTTACTTTAGCTTCAGCAGCTAGAGCATCAGCTTTAGCAGATTTCTTAGCATCAGCAATTTCTTGAATTGTTTTAGCTTTAGCGGCAGCTTTTTCAGCAGCCCATTTTGCAAAACGTTCTTCAGCAACTTCCATAGTGAAAGCACCTTTTTTAGCACCTTCGATAAGGTGTTTTTTCATAAGTACACCTTCAGCAGAAAGGATATTGCGTGCAGTAGTTGTAGGTTGTGCACCATTGAATAACCACTTAACAGCGCTATCAAAGTTGATACATACAGTTGCAGGGTTTGTGTTAGGGTTGTAAGTACCGATTTTTTCGATAAATTTACCGTCACGTGGAGCTCTGCTATCTGCAGCAACAATGTGATAGAATGCGTAACCTTTTTTAC
>JAWXTP010000079.1:0-13393 GCA_044433415.1 Rikenellaceae bacterium | reverse complement strand
CTTCCGAGGAAATTACAGCTCTTATCCCTAGTACAGAAGATTTTTTGACTTCCGAGGAAATAACAGCTCTTATTCCTAGTACAGAAGATTTCTTGACTTCCGAGGAAATAACAGCTCTTATCCCAAATGTAGAAGATTTTTTGACTTCTGACGAAATTACAGCTCTTATTCCAAATGTAGAAGATTATTTAACCTCCGAGGAAATAGCAGATCTTATTCCAAATGTTGATAGTTACTTAACAATTGATGATGTTAATGATAATTTTGTGGCAAGTGATGGTTATATTGCTTATACGCAAGCCGAAAAAGAAAAGTTAGCAGGTATAGAAGCAGGAGCTGATCAGACCCCTACTTTGGCTGATGTTGCTACATCAAATGATTATACTGACTTAGATAATATCCCATTATATACAATTTCTGTAACAACAACAACAGAAGGATATGCAAAATCTTATGCTTTGGTTGACACAACGACAGAAGATGGAACTTTAGGAGTAACTATTGATATACCAGAGTCAGTTAGTATTTTCGAGACTATGAATGATGATTTTAACAGTATTAAATAATGGCAAATAAAGTTTATTTAAAGCAAAATGATGTAGTAGTTGCACCTGTGACTACTACAAATGCAGTCTATGATTCTGGGAAAGACCAGTCGTTAGAAGCTACATTAGAAGCATTACCTGATGTAGTACAAAATGTGGGAGATTCTACATCTGATGTGATGAGTCAAAAAGCAGTAACAGACAACTTCTTACTTAAAGGAGATATTGATTTAGAGGAGTTGTTAGCTTATGGAATTCAGTTTGATACTACAGTGTCAGCACCTGAGTGTACGCGTATAGGTAATGTTTCATTACATAAAACACTGCCTATACAAAGTGCTATGAAAGGGTGTTTGTTGAATGATAATGGAGATGTTGTTGAATATTTACCTAGCGGTAGTTGGGAAGATTCTGTAAGGGATGGATCCGTAGGTCAAGTAATGGTGGAGATTCCTGATCACTATCGTAAGTTTGTGACTGATGGTACTTTACGCAAGGTGATGGTGTCATTGTATCCTTTGGCTGAATATACTCTAGTCCCTAAGATGTATGTTTCAGCATACGAGGCAACTATGAATCGTACGACTTCAACTCTAGCATCGGTAGTAAATCTAACAGCAGATTATAGAGGGGGAAATAATAATGCAGATTATGACGAAACATATCGTACATTTTTAGGAAGACCAGCAGTAGCCATGTCATTAACAAACTTTCGTACTAATGCAAGGAACCGAAAGACGGATAGTGTCGAGTGGAACTGTATGACTTATGAAGCTCATAAGGCTATATTCTGGCTTTTTACGGTTGAATATGCTACTCTTGATAGTCAGGCAGCAGTTAATGCTGAGCTTACAGCAGAAGGTTATAAGCAGGGTGGCTTAGGTGATGGACCTACTACAGTGACCTCAGATGATTGGAATAATTTGAATAGTTATTCACCATTTATTCCTTGTGGACATACTGATAGTCTTGGTAATGGTACAGGACAGGTGTTGTATGAGGTGTATGATGAAACAAATGAGGTTACTATATCTACTTATGCAAATAGATATAGGGGTATAGAAAACCTTTTTGGGCATTTGTTTAAATGGGTTGACGGTATCTTTGTAGATATTCGCACAGATAGTTATGAAGGAGATTACTCAGGTCAATCTCGTGTATTTGTAGCAAAAGGAACTTCATATTTTGCAAGTCCTACAACTCTTGCTGATAGTTATGATGGTTATGAATATAGAGGTGATGAGTATAGGGTTAATAGTGTTTTTGTAAAAGAGTTAATCTTTGGAGAGCATGGCGATCTGATGCATCTAGAATGTGGTAATGGAGGTAGTTCATCTACTTATTATTGCGACTATCACTATACAGATGTGTCTAGTTCATCTATTCGTGCAGTTCAATTTGGAGGTAGAGCTAATCTTGACAGTTATTCAGGTTTAGCATTTACCAATACCTTTAGGATATGTACGTTTACCACGTTTTATATAGGGTCAAGGCTTTGTTTCCATCCGAATGGAGGTGCCTTTTAATTATTAGAACTCCCCAAATTAAATGATTATGAAGAAAGTAAAATATGATAGTAAACCTACAGCTATTAAGGCTGTGGGAAATGGTTCTTACCTCTACCGTTGGGGTATTGAAGAAATTGCAGAATCTGCTGTAACTGAGCAAGGTGCTTATACGTCGTGGAGCTGCTTTGAAGTGGTGGTGTGGAATACACCAACCGAAAATAGTATAACAGAACAAGTGGTAAATTTCATTTGGGGAAGTGGTGTTGAACAAAAACTGCTTAATGATTACCAAGCTGCTCAGCTAGGTATATTAGATGCTAGCTACTCTCTTCTGTATACCACATTCTTAACTGAACGTAAAGCAATAAAACAGCAAATTAAAGAAGATTTTGCTGAATGGAATGATAATAAAAAGTAAACTTCTGGAAATTTAGCTTTTAAAAGTTTACCTGATTGATTGATTTATTAATTAATAAAATGCATTATGAAAAATCTTTATGAAAGACTTGTAGTTTATTTCACAACAGAAGGTAACGAAAAATACCTTTACTTTGGTTGTGGAGTACTTGTTTCAATGGTTGTGTCTCTATTGTTATAAGTAATTTTAATGCCCAATAAAAACTAGGATTTTAGTTTTTATTGGGCATTAATTATTTTACCCTACTTAATCTTTCATATACCTAGCCTGCCAAAGCTAAGTCATATTTTGTTTTTTATGATTATTTGTGTACTTTTGTGAGGGATACTAGTTCCCTAAGAAGGGATGGTATGTATAAGAAAACTTTTAGAAACAGGTTTTAAATAATTATAACAAATGAAAGGAATAGTTTTAGCAGGAGGCTCGGGTACACGTTTGTACCCTATTACTAAAGGTGTTAGCAAACAGCTGCTGCCTATTTATGATAAGCCTATGGTTTACTATCCGATTTCAGTTTTGATGTTAGCTGGAATTAGGGAAATTTTGATAATATCAACTCCTACTGACTTACCTGGTTTTAAACGTCTTTTGGGTGATGGCTCAGATTATGGCGTAGAATTTACCTATGCAGAGCAACCTTCACCTGATGGTCTAGCTCAAGCCTTTATTATAGGTGAGGAGTTTATAGGTGATGATTCAGCATGTCTTGTGTTAGGGGATAATATCTTTTATGGAAGTGGTTTTACTGCTGCCCTTAAAGAATCAGTGCGTGCTGCTGAAGAAGATAATAAAGCTACAGTTTTTGGCTATTGGGTTGCTGACCCTGAGCGTTATGGTGTTGCAGAATTTGATGATAAAGGTAATTGTTTATCTATAGAGGAGAAACCTGCTGAACCTAAATCACATTATGCTGTTGTAGGTTTATATTTCTACCCTAATAAGGTGATAGATGTAGCAAAAAATATAACTCCTTCATCGCGTGGAGAACTAGAAATAACAACTGTTAACCAGCAGTTCCTACATGATGGAGAACTTAAGGTGCAAACCCTAGGTCGTGGCTTCGCTTGGCTTGACACAGGTACTCACGACTCTCTTTCTGAGGCTTCAACTTTTGTAGAGGTTATAGAAAAACGTCAGGGTTTAAAAATAGCGTGCTTAGAAGGTATAGCCTATCGTCATGGTTGGATTACTGAGGAAAAGATGCGTTCTTTAGCTCAGCCTATGATTAAAAACCAATACGGTCAATATTTACTAAAAGTTATTGACGAATTAAAATCAGCTAAATAATGGAAGTAGTAAAAACAGATATCGAAGGTGTTGTAATTATTGAACCTCGCGTGTTTGGAGATGATAGAGGTTATTTTTATGAGTCTTTTTCACAACGTGAATTTGAAGAGAAAGTTTGTAAGACAACATTTATTCAAGATAACCAAAGTTTTTCTAAGTATGGAGTGCTGAGAGGTTTACATTTCCAGAAAGCTCCCTATGCTCAAAGTAAACTAGTACGTGTTACCAAAGGTAAAGTGTTAGATGTGGCAGTAGATATACGCAGTGGCTCACCAACCTTTGGTAAATATGTAGCTGTAGAACTTTCAGAAGACAACTACCGCCAATTATTTATCCCGCGTGGTTTTGCTCATGGATTTGTAGTATTATCTGAGGAGGTTATCTTCCAATATAAATGCGACAATTTCTATTCTAAAGAGTCTGAGGGTGCTATTATGTGGAATGACCCTGATTTAGGTATTGATTGGGGTATAGACGTTAAAGATGCTATTTTGTCTGAGAAAGATATGCTAAATCCGTTGTTAGCAGATTTTGATTCTCCTTTTAGTTATGATATAGACTATTACGAGCAGTAGAGTCTAGTTTAATAAGTTATAAATTATGTCATTTAATAGAAATATAATTATCACAGGTGGAGCAGGTTTCATAGGAAGTCATGTTGTTCGCTTGTTTGTAAATAAATATCCTGATTATCACATTATTAATGTTGATAAACTTACTTATGCAGGTAACCTTGCCAACCTTGTAGATGTAGAGAATGCGCCTAACTACACTTTTGTGAAGGCTGATATTTGTGATTTTGAAGTTATGGTAGCTTTATTTGCTCAATACAATGTTGATGGAGTGATACATCTAGCTGCTGAGAGCCATGTAGACCGTTCAATAAAGGATCCTTTTACTTTTGCACAAACTAATGTTATGGGTACGCTGTCGTTGTTGCAGGCTGCCAAAAATCAGTGGAATGGAGACTTTGAGGGGAAACGTTTTTACCATATCTCCACAGATGAAGTTTATGGTACTTTAGAGTTTGATGGCACTTTCTTCACTGAGGAGACTTCTTACGATCCACATTCTCCATATTCAGCTTCTAAGGCATCGTCAGACCATTTTGTGAGAGCTTTTGCTGATACTTATGGTATGCCTACAGTAGTGACTAACTGTTCTAATAACTATGGACCTTATCAATTTCCTGAGAAGCTGATTCCTTTATTTGTCAATAACATCCGTCATAGTAAGTCTTTACCTGTTTATGGAGCAGGTGAGAATGTGAGAGACTGGTTGTATGTAGAGGATCACGCACGCGCTATAGATATCATCTTCCATGAGGGTAAGTTAAGTGACACTTATAACATAGGTGGCTTTAATGAATGGAAAAATATAGATCTTATAAAGGTTATCATTGCCACAGTAGATAAGCTGTTAGGCAATGCTGAGGGGCACAGCCTAAGTCTTATAACTTATGTGACAGATAGAGCAGGGCATGACTTACGATATGCGATAGATTCTAATAAGTTAAAGAATGAGTTAGGTTGGGAGCCTAGCCTCCAATTTGAAGAAGGCATAGAGAAAACGGTAAAATGGTATCTCGATAATCAAGAGTGGATGGACAACATCACCTCAGGTGAGTATGAGAAATATTACGAAGGTATGTATAAAGATAGGTAGTAAAATAAAAACAGAAAATTCATTAACTTTATGGATTTTCTGTTTTTTATATTAATAGGCTCAGCAGAGCAGTATTTATACAGTAATTTTTCCACGCTTGTCACTCCCTCTCACTAAATTTTGGCAAGATAGTTTCATTGATATATAAAATAAATTTTGTACATTTGTATATGTGTTTTATAATTACGGGAACTGCTCTTTAAAAGACATTTATCTCGGTTGTTAACGCATGAGAAAATAGCGTTATTTATTCTCTAAAATTGAATTAAATAAAATATTATGGATAGTATATCGATTAAAAACTACAAGAATCTTAGAGATTTAAAGATAGCTTCACTATCAAAAGTAAATCTTATTGTTGGAATGAATAATTCTGGTAAATCTACTTTATTGGAGGCTATTTCTATTGTTGTTTCTGGTGGAGATATCGCACAATTTAAAAAAATCTTTGAAATGAGAGGTTTAGAGGATAGAATTAGGTATACTAATTATTATGACGGTGTAGCTGGAGAAAGAGAAAGAGATAATTTTTTAACACTTTATAATAATCTAGATTATGAGGATTCTAAGAAAATTGAGATAGAAACATTATATCAAGGTAATAAAAATACTCTTCTTGTTGAGATGGTAAACGTTGTAGAAGAATGGTTTACAGAGAATAATGGGGATAGTGTGAGAAGAAGAAGAGTCTTAGAAGCAGGGGATGAGTATTTGGGATTAAATGCACAACAAGGTTTAATGATAACTAAAAATGCTAAACAAGAATATCTTTCTTCTTTCGCCAATATGCGTTCTAGATTTTTTGATAATAAAAAAGTAAACTATCAATATGTGCACACGTCGAGTACCTCAAGTATAGATAATCCAAACTATTTTGATGCAATAGCCTTAACAGACCTTGAGCAAGAGTTGATACATGCTTTGAATATCATAGAACCTCAAATTGAAGCGATTAATTTTCTGAAATTTTATAGCTCACCTAATTCGAAAGAAGACAATAGAGTTCCTATAGTAGTATATAAAGGTAGTGCCAAGCGTTATCGTCTTTCCACTATGGGAGATGGTATAAATAGGATTTTAACTATTATGCTAGCGATGCTAAACTGTAAAGGAGGCGTTTTATTGGTTGATGAATTTGATAATGGACTTCATTATTCTGTCCAAACAAAGTTATGGGAGGTAATTTATCATCTTGCAAACGTTTTGAACATACAGGTGTTTGCAACAACACATAGTGATGATTGTATAAAGAGTTTCATAAAGGCTGATGCAAGTGGTGACGGTAAACTTATAAGGTTGGAAAATCGTGATGGAGATATAGTTTCTGTAGAGTATGATGAACCTGATGAGTTAGATTATATTTCAACAAGTAATATAGAGGTTAGGTAGTTATGGAAGATAAAAAGTCATTGTTGCTTGTTGAGGGGAAAAGTGAGATGTATGTTATAGGTGAGTTATGTCCTATTTGTGGCATAACTAAAAATTTTGAGATAGAAGCTGAGAATAGTATTAATACGCTCAAAATAGCACTTAAGACTTATCTTAAATCAACAAATCAGTTTAATAAAATCTGGGTTATTATTGATGCAGATACTAATTTTGCATCTGCATGGCAGTCAATTAGAGATATACTTATACGAAGTGGTAAATTTCCTGATGTAAATCATAAAACTATTTTACCTAATACAGGAATTGTAATAAAACCTAAAGATTGTAATGATATTACAGTTGGAGTTTGGATTATGCCTAATAATTCAGATGTTGGAATGCTTGAAGATTTCTTAATGTCATTAATTAATGATAATAATAATCTTTACAAAGAGGCACAAGATATTATTGAAAAATTAGAATTAGATAAAAATATT
Organism: Rikenellaceae bacterium; assembly: GCA_044433415.1. Taxonomy (GTDB): domain Bacteria; phylum Bacteroidota; class Bacteroidia; order Bacteroidales; family Rikenellaceae; genus JAWXTP01. Next base: position 6,105 of record JAWXTP010000079.1, on the reverse strand, counting down.
TATCCTGGGATATATAAACCTGTACATAAATCCAAAGCGACTATTCACACGTGGTTAGCATGGCAGGATGAGCCAGGGCAATCATTAGGTACTGCTATAAATAAAAGGTTATTTAATACAGATAAAGACCTATGTGCTAGATTTACAAATTGGTTAAATCAGTTATAATAAAAGATACTTAAAATAAATACGATGTTTGGATTTATTAAAGTAGCAACAGCGATTCCAGAGATAAGGGTCGCAGATTGTGAATTCAATTTAAAAGCAATATTAACACAAGTTGAGCAAGTCACAGAAAAAGGTGCACAGCTAGTAGTGTTTCCAGAGCTATCAATTACAGGCTATACCTGTGGTGATTTATTTCATCAACAGGTGCTTCTTGATGGGGCAGAAGACGCTCTAGTGTCACTGCTTCATGCCACCTGCCACCTGCCTATTATGGTTATAGTGGGTATGCCTATAGCTACTGAGAGTATGCTGCTAAACTGTGCTGTAGTGATATTAAAAGGTGAGATTCTAGGCGTAGTACCTAAGAGCCACCTTCCAGAATATAAAGAGTTTTATGAGAAAAGGTGGTTTTCTCCTGCATCACGTCACTTTGCAAAGGAGATAACTCTATGTGGTCAGAAAAATATCCCTATAGGTACAGATCTTCTTTTTGCTTTTGAGAAGGCTAGAGTAGCAATTGAGTTATGTGAAGACCTATGGATGCCTATACCGCCTAGTAGTAATGCTGCAATGGCTGGGGCTAACATTCTTGTTAACCTATCCGCTAGTAATGAGCTTATAGGTAAGCACAACTACTTGATGTCTCTTATTACTCAGCAATCTGCTCGTTGTTCAGCTGCTTATGTTTACTCCTCAGCAGGTTATGGAGAGTCAACTACAGATGTTGTATTTGCAGGTAATGCCATAGTTGCAGAGAATGGTTCCGTGCTTGAAAAGAGCGAACGTTTCTCATTTGAACCTCAATTAGTTGTAGCAGATATTGATGTGGAACGTCTAGAGACTGATAGAAGGGTAAATAATGGTTTTACGACAGATAGAAGACCTGAGCCTTACCGTACGATACAGATGAAGCTCCCTAAGTTAAAGCTATCACAGGTAGAGAGAATCGTACCTGCATATCCTTTTGTGCCAGGAGGCTTGGAGCTTATAGAGAGATGTGAGGAGATATTTAATATTCAAAGTTCAGGTCTTGCACGTCGTGTGACACATACTAGAGCCAACACTGTTGTGGTGGGTATTTCGGGAGGTTTAGACTCTACACTTGCCCTACTGGTATGTGTGAAGACTATGGATAAGTTAAAGCGCTCACGTAAGGATATTGTAGGGGTTACCATGCCTGGGTTTGGTACTACAGGGCGCACCTACAATAATGCTGTGACACTGATGCAGGAGTTGGGGATTACCGTACGTGAGATATCTATAAAGGAGGCTTGTGAGCAGCATTTTAGCGATATAGGTCATGATGCAGAGGTTCACGATGTGGTATATGAGAATACGCAAGCTCGTGAGCGTACTAAGATATTAATGAATATAGCTAACCAGGTTAACGGATTAGTGATAGGGACAGGAGACTTGTCGGAGTTAGCGCTAGGGTGGGCTACCTACAATGGTGACCACATGTCCATGTATGGGGTTAATGGTTCTATACCGAAGACTTTAGTGAAACACCTTGTGAAATGGGTTGCCATGCATGAGATAAAGGGTGAAGCTCAGGCTAGGCTTTTGGATATTGTGGATACTCCTATAAGTCCAGAGCTGCTACCAGCAGATGAGAACGGGAATATAGCTCAGGTGACGGAAGACCTAGTAGGACCTTATGATTTACATGATTTCTTCCTTTACTATACTCTTAGGTTTGGATATAGTCCTGCAAAGATAGCTTTCCTAGCGGAGAGAGCTTTTGAGGGAGTATTTGATAAGGAGACTATTAATAAATGGATAAGGGTGTTCTTTAGAAGGTTCTTTAATCAACAGTTTAAGCGTTCTTGCCTTCCTGACGGCCCCAAAGTGGGGTCGGCATCCTTATCCCCACGTGGTGATTGGCGCATGCCTAGTGATGCGTCGTGTCAGCTTTGGATGCTTAGTGAAGGCTTTTCCCAATAACGGCTCATCTTTGCGACCTTTCTGTGCATTTCAATGCTCACAGCCGCCCGAGGCTGCTCCGCTTAAAATGCACAGAAACGCCGCAAATATGAACCATTCTTGGAAAAAGCGGACAGTCGTGGACGTTATCTACCGCTCATGGTAACAAACCTGGGTTTTAATTAACGCGACAAGCGACTAAATGATTATAGTGATAATATTTTTTGTGATTATTTTTCGTAATATTTAGTCGCTTGTCGCCCCTAAAAGCTAACACCTAACACCTAATTCCTCATTACCTCTATGAACATCGCTATATTAATAACTCACGGAACAGACACTTTAGCATGGACTCATGCTTTCATAAGATATGCCTTAAAGAATAATAGGGTTAATATTGCAATCACAGGAAGTCAAGTTCCACTTCCTACTTTACCTAGTTTTTCAGATGCCTACATAAATATTGTAAATAGTGTACACTTTCTGAGGAACATAAAACCTGCGCATATATTTACGGTTTTTAATAATGGTACTCAGGCTTTCTCAGACTCCCTTTATAAGGTTGACAGGTGGAACCATAACGCTTTTACGGGGGATATGATAGCTCGTATGGAGTGGGATGAGGTTAAGTTTGCGGATAAGCGTGTTGCTATTTATGACTCTCCTATCATTCTTGATAAGCTCTATCTGCTTACTACAGGAGGTACTATAGCTTCATCAAATGATATTAATGACTCTCTTTCACCTAAGAAATCGCCTCTATTAGAAGAGTTTATAAAGGTTCAGCATAAAGATTCTATAGTTAGCATAGAGGAGCATTCCACCCTTGTGATAGACTCGTCAGATATCACTCTTACAAAAATGAAGGCTATTACAGATAAGATAATAGAATGCGTGCACGAAAATGGTTATACAGAAACCTTTGCTGATACCAGTTTTGATAAGCATGTACGTATAATATATACCGACCCTTTTAAAACTATAGAAGACTATAGGCGTGAAGTACAAGGAGCTTCTGCTGTGATACTTGCAGGTTATGGAGGTGGTAATATAAACATTGAAAAAGACGACAGCTACTCACCTATAAGCCTTATAGAGGAGCTAAGGGAGAAAAATATACCTGTGGTACTTAGCTCACAAGTGGCTCTTGGACCTGCTGACTTTATCTATGGTAATGGTCGTAAGGCTATAGATGCAGGAGCTATTTCAGGTGTAGACCTGTCACTTCCAGAGATACAAATGCGTCTAGCATATATCTTGGGACATAAGGAAGCCTTAGAGAGTTTCACTGAAAGTGCTAATATGAATTACCTTACCACCTTAGAGAAACTTTTTGTTAGTGGCATGAAATTTAGAACTCGTAAAAGTTTGGAAGTTTATAGTAAGGTTAAAAATCTTACTCCTTCAACTGATGACTTACTTATAAACCGTACTTTCGAAGAAGCCCTTGAAGAAGTTAGGTAAAGAGTAGGGAATTATTCGAAATGTAACAAAAATGTTTCTTACAAATTTGTTTCTTACAAAAATGTTTCATACATTTGTGTAACATATAAATAAGTTACTATGAATACACCTTTTATTTTTGGTAAGATAGCTCAAAGTGAGAATTTTACGGATCGTGATAGTGAGACAGATCGTCTTGTTATGAATTTCACGTCATTAATAAACACTGTTATTATATCGCCGCGAAGGTGGGGTAAGTCGTCATTGGTTGCAAAATCTGCTGAGTTGGCAATGCAAAGAGACGAGAATCTTAGGATTTGTAGGATAGATCTTTTTAATGTTCGTAATGAGGAGCATTTTTATGAGTTGTTAGCTTATAGTATTTTAAAGTCTACTTCTACGAAAGTAGAAGAAATTATAGGAGGTGCGAAGCGTTTTTTCTCACATTTGTTACCTAAAATATCTCTTTCAGCAGATGGTGTTAATGAAGTTTCGTTGCAGCTAAACTGGGAAGAGGTGAAACGACAACCTGATGCAATTCTTGATTTAGCGGAGCGAATAGCTACGGAGAAAGGTTTAAAAATTGTGGTCTGCATAGATGAGTTTCAGAATGTATCAGAATTTGGTGATCCTTTATATTTTCAGAAGAAGCTCCGTTCGCATTGGCAGTTACATCAAAATACTGCTTATTGCCTGTATGGCAGTAAGCGACACATGATGCTTGATGTATTTACATCGTCGTCCATGCCTTTTTACAAATTTGGGGATATATTATTTTTAGAAAAAATAGCCACTCCAGCGTGGGTAGGCTTCATATCTGAGAGGTTTTCTGCTACAGGTAAGTCCATAATGAAAGAAGAGATAGAACAGATAGTTTCATTAGCTGAAAACCATCCTTACTATGTGCAGCAGCTAGCTCAACAATGTTGGCTAAGGACAGATAGTGTATGTAGTGCTGAAGTTGTTACTTTGTCGCACATCACTATTGTTGAGCAGTTAAGTTTACTATTTGTGACTATTACAGAGGGGTTGACAACAAAACAGTTAGGTATTCTAAAGGCTATAATTGCAGGAGAGAAGAATTTATCTTCCCAAGAGGTACTTACAAAATACAAAATAGGTTCATCAGCAACAGTTAACCGTGCTAGAAAATCATTGATAGACAAAGATATTCTTGACAATAGAGCTAATGTAGTAACGTTTCAAGATCCTATGTACAAATATTGGCTTAAGCATGAGTATTTTAGCTTTAGGTGATAGGTGATAGGTGATAGGTGTTAGGTGTCAGGTGCGACAAGCGACTAAATATTGGTATCTTGCGCAAAAAGCGCGCTAGAGTCATGCACAACAGATACTATAATTTATAAAGAAATAAATAGCTTTTTTTGAGAATTTTTCTAACAATATTTAGTCGCTTGTCGCACCTATCACCTAGTACCTAGTACCTAGTGCCTATCACCTAAAATTTAGAGGTTTCAATATCAAGGAGTGTTTCTTTAGTATCTAACCCTGCGGCATAGCCTACAAGTTTTCCCTTGCCACCAATAACACGGTGGCAAGGGATTATTATATGTATAGGATTCTTGTTGTTAGCGCCACCAACGGCTCTAGCAGCTGTAGGTTTTCCTAGAGCTATGGCGATATCCTTATAGGTGCGAGTTTCCCCATAGGGGATTTTCTGTAGTTCTTTGAGTACACTTTCCTGAAAGGGGGTACACGCACTGGTATCAACTTCCACGTCAAAATTCTTAAGTTCCCCACGAAAATATTTTAGTAATTGCGCAAAGACCTTATCAGTAAATTCATCTGTTATGCCACAATCAGAGGGTGTACTTTTAAGAATTTTCAAAAGTGTAAGTTTACAGTTTTTGTGTTCAATTTTTATGTAACCTAATGGGGATTTGTATGTTGGCATAATGATGGTTAATGATTAATGGTTAATGATTAATGAGCGACAAGCGTGGAAAGATTGCTTGAAAGATTGTTGGAGGGTCAAAGGGGTCAAAGGGGTCATAGAGGTCAAAGGGGTCGCGACAAGCGACTAAATATTGCTAAAAATAATCACAAAATATTACCACTATAATTATTCTGTCGCTTGTTACGACCCTGTACGACCTTGCATGACCCTGCTATTTAGTCGCTTGTCGTTGTTAGTTGAAACCCAGGTTTGTTACCATGAGCGGTAAATAGCGTCCACGATTGTCCGCTTTTTCCAAGAATGGCTTAGATTTTTTGCGTTTTTCGAAAAAGAACGCGGAGCAGCCTCGATGGCTGTGAGCACTTCTTTTTCGGAAAAGGTGAAAAATGTAGGCCGTTATTGGGAAAAGCCTTCCCAAAGGTTCAACAGTGTTTACTAATTACCATACAGAGAGCGGCGTCGCCAGTAATGTTGCACGCCGTCCCAAAGCTGTCCTGGAGGGCGAAAACGGTAAGTAGCAAAGCTGTAGCCCCTTCGTCGAATCCCAATATAGAAGTCACTATCCCCAGTGAAGCAATCACTGTACCCCCAGGGACTCCAGGAGCACCCACAGCAAATACCCCCACTAAAACAATAAACAACACCATAGTCCC
>JAWXTP010000078.1:0-13473 GCA_044433415.1 Rikenellaceae bacterium | reverse complement strand
GCTACTTTTTTATGGTTATATCTATATAATATAATCACAACTTTATTAAAAAAAGCATCATGAGTTACAAAAGTTTAGACTAATATGTTGTGATAATTAAAAAGTTGTGATAACCACCGTACATGCGGTTCCGCATACGGCGGTTCCTCGCTTTGACATCATTACTGACGTGTTTGTTGTTGTTTTCAGTTATGCCTCTAAACTATGCACTCCTCTATACTCTTCAGATTCCGTCCTATCCATTTAGAGGTAGCAAGTACATCTGCGGTACTTTATTCTGCATTCATCATTCATTAAAGGGTAACATTCATTTACTTACAAACTGCGAGGTTCAGTCCTTCGCAAATAAACTCGTAATTCGCTACTATGACCTCGGCTGACTTCTCACAACGAGCTTTACTCCGTGCTACTATTTTCTTTCCGCTTCACACGTCTGTGAGACCTCCCCAGTTAAGAACGAACTCTTTCCGCCTTATACCTGCCAGATTTACTAATGGTGATTCCGAATAGTTATTGGGACTTTGTTTCGTTTTGCAAACTTACCCTCACCACCAGCCTTAATATCTGATTTCTGTTCGTCAGGTCAGACTTTTGCCGCCGACTTCCTTCAGATTCCACCTCACGATGGACACCCTTGTCTTGGGCTATGCGCTTCCCACTATCAGGGCACGCTCGGGACTTACACCCGTTAGAGTTCGCCCATGCTGGGCGAACAAAAACATTATTCTCCGCAAAAATACGGAGAATAATTTGTATATTTACAGTATAAACAAAACGATTATGACAAAATACATATATTAAGGGAGTTCTAAAAAATGGATTTATTCTAAATCGAATAAATCCATTTTTTAATCGCTTGTCGCCATTATCAGCGTTAATCATTACTCCGTCTATTCAACGTAACCGAATGATTTTAGCATCTTAGTATTATTTCTCCAATCCTCGCCTACTTTAACGTGGATTTCTAGGAATACTTTTTTCTGTAAGAAGGCCTCCAAGTCTTTTCTAGCCTCTGTACCAACTTTCTTTAACTTAGAACCTTTATGTCCGATAATGATACCCTTTTGTGAATCACGAGAAACATATATTATAGCTCTAATTTTATCTATATTAGGCTGCTCCTTGTATTCATCTATATCCACCTCTACACAGTAAGGAATCTCCTTATCATAGGTAAGCAAAATCTTCTCACGGATAATCTCCGAAGCAAAGAAACGCATAGGCTTATCAGTAAGTGCATCTTTAGGATAGTACGCTTCTGCTTCAGGTAGCAGGTCAAGAATTAACTTGAAAAGATTCTCTACATTAAAATTATTAAGTGCCGACACAGGTACTATCTTTGCATTAGGAAGTATAGCCTGCCATTGATCTATCATCTGTTCTAGCTTCTCAGGTGTTGTAAGATCTATCTTGTTTATCACTAATAATGTAGGAAGACCCGAAGCCACAACTTTATCAATAAAATCTTGGTGCTTATCTGATTGCTCAACACAGTCCGTAACATAAAGTAGACAGTCTGCATCTTTCAGTGCACTTGTTGAAAATTTAAGCATAGATTCCTGTAGCTTGTAGTTAGGTTTTAATACCCCAGGAGTATCAGAATACACTATCTGGAAGTCGTCGCCATTTACTATACCCATGATACGGTGGCGTGTAGTCTGCGCCTTCGATGTGATAATAGAAATACGCTCCCCTACTAAAGCGTTCATTAAAGTTGATTTTCCAACGTTAGGATTGCCAATAATATTTACAAAACCTGCTTTGTGCATATAAAATATTGTGTTATTGTTAATTATAATATCGAATTAAGAATACGACTTCTCCCAAACAAAAAAGGAGAAACTTATTTCATTTTTTGCAAAGATAGCATATTTATTATTATTGTCCTTTAAATTGACAAAAAAATATATGCTATTCAATATTTTAATGAATAAACTTATAATATATCAGATATTTTTGTATATTTGCATTAGATATTTTTTAATATATTATGATAGAGATTGAAGATAAGATTGTTAGTGACGATGTTTTAGACTGTTACTTTTCATGTGATTACTGTAAATGTAAAGGCATTTGCTGTGTTGAGGGCGACTCAGGCGCACCTCTAGAAGTTGACGAGTGCGGTTTAATAGAAGATGAGTTAGAGGCTATAAAACCTTTTATGAGTGCCGAGGGGATAGAAGTTGTTGAAAGAGAAGGTGTTTTCACTATAGACTCTGACGGAGATTTCACAACAACATTAGTAAATAATGCAGAATGCGCATTTACTATTAATGAAGATGGTTTTATCCTTTGCGCTATAGAAAAGGCTTATAGGGCAGGTGCTATTCCTTTTAACAAGCCTATCTCATGCCACCTCTACCCTATCAGAACTGTACAGCTAAAGAACGGCTTTACAGGTCTTAATTACCACAAGTGGGACATCTGCAAGGATGGTGTCATTAAAGGCAAGGCAGAAGGTATAAAACTTTATAAAGCGTTACAAGAACCTATAGAAAGAGCCTTTGGTAAGGATTTCTTTAGATATTTAGGCGAAGTAGACGATTTAATAACTAAGGGTGAAATTGAGGAAGAATAGTAATTATGGAGCTTACCTACATCATATTATTTATCGTTGTAGCTAGTATTTTAGCAACGGTAGCATACTTCTTAGGTGCTTCTAAGGACAAGATAAAGAAGCAGCATCTTGAAAACATGCTAGACCTTGCAGAGTTTGAGAAAGAAAAGATTGAAACTAAAAATGAGTCTCTAATTTCAAACAATGAAAGATTAGAAGCTCACAACTTTGAATTACTAGAAACTCAAAAGAGTCTTATCTCTCAGCAATCTAACATAACAAAGGATATCGCAGTACTTACAAATGCAAAAGAAGGCTTAGAGAACAAGATTCATGACTTACTCTCTGAGAAAATTAAGCTAGAGACACGATATAATGAGTTAGTAGACAAGTATAATACTTTAGTAAATGCAAATTCCTCTTTAAGCAGTAAGTTAGCAGTTTCTATCAACGCAAATGCTAATCTACAAAAAGAAGTCGCTGAGCTAAAACAAAACTATGAAAATTCCGAAAAGCAATTTAAGGAAAGTTTTGAAAATATAGCTACAAAGATACTTGAAGACCGCATTAAAACTATAAACAAAGACGGGGAAAGTCAGATTAAGAAATCTATAGAACCTTTAGAGAAGGAGCTTACAGAGTTTAAAACACGTATAGAGACTATTTATCTTAACGAAACCCGTGAGCGTGCTTCCATATCTAAAGAGCTAGAAAACTTGCTTAAGCTAAATAGACAGCTATCATCAGATGCAGATTCTTTAGCACGCGCCATCAAGGGGGAAAACAACCCTAAGATGCAAGGTGATTGGGGTGAGATGATACTAGACACTATACTTTCTAATTCAGGGTTAAAACGTGGAGAGCATTATTTTGCACAGGAGAGCACTACAGACGATGAGGGTATACGCAAGCGACCAGATATTATTGTTCGCTACCCTGATAAGCGCGAAATTATTATAGACTCTAAGGTTTCACTGACAGCATTTTCACGTTATGTGACTTGTGTAAGTGATACGGAAAGGGAAGAAGCCCTAAAAAGTCACATCTTGTCAATAAGAAGGCATGTTGACGATTTAGCTTCTAAGCAATATGACAATAGAGAAAATTCTCTAGATTTTGTTATGATGTTTATTCCTATAGAGCCCGCCTATATTTTAGCTTTAAATAGTGATAATACCTTATGGGAGTATGCCTACAAGCGTAAGATTATTATCATAACACCAACGCATCTTATCACTGCTTTAAAGTTGGTATATGACTTATGGAGCCGTGATGCACAAAACCGCAATGCTATAGACATAGCTGCACGTGGAGCTGCAATGTATGATAAATTTGTAGGTTTTGTTCAGGATATGCAAGTTATAGATACTTCTATTGAAAGAACACGAAAAAGCTATGACTTAGCCTTTGGCAAGCTATCCACAGGTAAGGGCAACTTGGTAAGACAAGCAGAAATGTTAAAGGAATTGGGTGTGAGAGCTTCCAAGGAACTTAACATAAGTTCTAATGAGCTTATAGAACCAGAGAAAAACGAAATTAATTAACTAATTTATAACCAACAATTTTAAATAACTATGAAATTTTTTATTGACACTGCTTCATTAGAGCAAATCAGAGAAGCAGCTACTTTAGGCGTATTAGATGGAGTAACAACAAATCCATCATTAATGGAAAAAGAAGGTGTTAGTGGTGACGAACAAATCAAACAACACTATCTTACTATCTGCGAAATTGTAGATGGGGACGTAAGTGCTGAAGTACTTAGCACAGACTATGAAAGTATGATTGCTGAGGGTAAAGAGCTTGCAGCTTTACACCCACAAATCATCGTTAAAGTACCTTGTACTTTAGATGGTATCAAAGCTATCAAATACTTCACTAACAATGGTATTAAAACAAACTGCACATTAATTTTCTCTATTGGTCAAGCTCTTTTAGCAGCTAAAGCAGGTGCTACTTATGTTTCTCCTTTCGTGGGCAGACTTGATGATATTAGTTCTAATGGTGTTGAGCTAGTAGGTAAAATCGTTGAAGCATATCACTTCTATGGATATGAGACAGAGGTTTTAGCAGCTTCTATCCGTTCTACACAACACATCATTGACTGTTTAACAGTAGGTGCTGACGTTATCACAGCTCCTCTTGGTGCTATCAAAGGTCTTATCAAACATCCTTTAACAGATGCTGGTTTAGCTATCTTTGAAAAAGCAGCTCAAAATATGAAATAGCCTCCTTTGGAGTTTTCGGGTAATCCTAATAAAAGAGGGTGACCCATAAGTACCCACAATAAACAATCAACCCCTGCTACACGCTATGTAACAGGGGTTGATTGTTTTGTTTCTAACCTTTTGAGCCACCCTCTTTTTTACTTTAACAACAGGCTATAAGACCTAACTACCTAGAAAACAAGATTTCGCACTGGGTCAAACTGGGTCGAACTGGGTCAAGCAGGGTCAAACTGAGTCGCGACAAGCGATTAAAGATTTATAAAATAATCACAAAATATTATAACTTTAATCAACTCGCCATTTGTCGTCATTAATCATTATTATTTCACATGCAACAACTGAATAATCAGATTAGCCTCATCAGCTTCTTCTTCCGACATACCTAGTTGATTTAGTGATATTGAATCGCTAATTCCGTAAGCAGAAACAGAAGTAACAATAACATCTTTCATATTACTTTTAGCAACCATTAAATTAGAATTTTTGTATTTATTTTGAGCTGCTGAAATTATCACTTGTGCATTATCTAACTGATAATCTATTGTTTTACCACAATATATTTGATTTGAATTTTTATCTATTAATGTGTAATAACTTGTCCCTAGTACCTCACCTACCCATCTCGTAAATTCATAATTTTCACGAATAACGGTATACGTTCTAAAACTAATATTTTTATTCTCCATCCAATACAATTGAGAAAATTCATTATTTGACATTCCTTTTAAATCACTAGCCACTGTACCATCTACGTCATAAGACGTTAATTCAAATATTTTACCATCATCATATACATAATCTGTCAAGTCATCCAATGACGAATAAATTATTTTATCATTACTATTTCTATGAAAAACATATAGTGGTGAAGCTGTAGGATGTATAAAATCACTAACAAAAAGATCATTTACTTTATTTCCTAAAGAATCTACTTCCCAAAGTTCTACACCTCCTGAAGATTTTGGTGAGTGTATATATTCTGCACATAGGAATCCACCTGTAGAATAAATATACTCTATATCTCTAATATGTGTATCTATTTTTATATCTTTAATAAAGCTCCCATCATAAGAGTAAAACAGAACTTTTTTAGCTTTAATATCGTATATTATAAACCTATTATTCAAAGTATCTATTGTTGTTGCTTCGATACTTAAATACTCTCCTGCACCTCAACCTTTTGCCCCTATCTTATGTTTATACTTACCCTTTAAGTCAAATAATTGCACGCTTCCATCATAGTAATCGTAAACAAACAAATTATCTTCATCAACATAAACATCTTTTATCCCTTTTACCACTGACTTAAAATCAGGAGTTGTCTCTAATTTAATATAGCTGACAAATTCGACAAAATTACTCATTTTAAGAGCTTCTTTTGTCTTTGGATTTACTGGGAAAGTTCCATGTATAACTACTGTTTCGTTGGTACTGCTACACCCAAATGCAAGCAATAATAAAATAAATGCTAAGTGTCTCATATTTTTTTTATTTTTATGGAAATATTTTGTGGTATTCTTGTTATCTATTTAATTTGAGTTCCCTGTATTAAATATTACTTTACACCTTGTAGTTATAAAAGTTTAAACAAACAGTTATCAAGTATAAGAAACTATATATCAATACTAAATAACATAGACTCAGTTTCGTTTGGATCTATCATATACAACTTCTTACTGTATCTGTCAATTGTTAAATTAGTTAATTTACGAGAGAGCTTATAAAGTTTTATAGATTCTCCATCTGCTAAATTATACACCTCAATATAAGTATAATCCCCAGAAGAACAATCTCCATAATAAAGAGCATATAATTTATCGCTATCTACAACCACACCACCATAATAATTCACCTTTGTTTTACTTTGATCAAGCAAATCCTCCTGCATATTATCACCCTCAATCACATACTGCAATTTCAGCTGGTTATCCACCAAACGAAAAGCCTCCACTCGGTCAATATAATTGTAAGCCACTACAAAATAATCATTATAGTAGTCCGCACTAAAAATATATGGCGCTGAATACTCTGATTTACTCATATCTAACGGAAAATCTAGACTAGAAAGATTTTGGATTTTATTAACATCAACAATATCAACCTCTGGTTTAGCTCCATCAAATGAACTTCCTATAACCCTGCTCGAGTCTACATAGTGCAGATAAGAATATACTTTTGGCATACTTACAGATTCAAGACGATCATCTTTTGGAAGAGCTCTTTTGCATGATGTGTCTAATATAACACTATCATTCAATAATTTATATGCATCATATTTTTGCGGAAATTCCTGACTTAGAAATATTGTGTTAGTAGGTGAACCAACTACAACTACAGGAGCCAAGTATTCACTAGGACCTCTACCCTTGCGCGCCAATTCTTCTTTAACATCAAAGGTGTTTTTATCTAATACTGTTATAAAATTATCTGTTTGAATCTGCATCATAATAATATTTTCGCGGTCAATATACCAATTAACAGGCGAAACAATAGTATTAAGTCTAACGGAATTAAGCTCTACAACAGTCTCTTGTTTAAAATTTTTAGAAACACTCTCTGAGTTCTTAACCTCAGAACAGGCAACAAGAATAATTAAATTTAAAAAAAGCAGGTATCTATTTCTCATGATTCAAGTTTTAAAAAAGGGACTCCCCTTACAATAATATTATCAAATATATTTTGCAAATGTAAACAAAAATAACTTAATTACAAAATTAAATAAACATTTTTAGAAATAATTATATTTTATCCAAAAACCTTACACCATTTTAAGTTCTTTATTTTAGTCCCTAGTCCCTTTAAGAACAAACCAGAACTTATCATATTAAATTGACACTTTTATCAAAATATATTTGTAAAATTGACACTTTTACCTAAATATACTTGTAAAATTGAAATCAATTCATTACATTTGCTTCCGTCTTTGTGTTTAGTATCATTCATAAAAAATGTAGAAATTTTCAAATTATAAAGATACTAAAAACCAGGCATTTAACCAAATTTAAAAAAAGCTGATTGAGCATTTCATTTAGCGTAAAATATATTTCAATTATGAGTAAAATTACACCACAAAGTGTTGAGCAATGGGCCAAAATGACCCTTGTTGCATCAAATGAAGAGTTGAGTAGTAGCGAGAGACGTGAGCAACATAAGTATGCCACTCTTATTCAGAATCCTAATGACAAGGTTTTCTTAAGTCGGCTATTGGATGAGTCTTCGCAGATACGTGATAATGGCAAACTAGCTGTGCGAATAAAGGAACTCATAGAGAAATACGGAATACCTCAATTTTTTAGTGCTAGTGACAAGCTACTACTAAAAACATATCAATTGGTAGGTTACCACTTCGCACCTATTGCAATACCTATCTTTAAAAAACGTCTACGTTCTGACACTGAGAGTGTGATAATTCACGAAGAACGTCCTATTCTTACAAAACACCTTCAAGATAGAACTCAAAGAGAGGTTAAACAAAATGTTAACCTATTAGGTGAGGTTGTTGTAGGTAACACAGAGGCACAAGGTCGCTATCACCACTACCTATCAGCACTTGAAGAAAAAGATATAAACTACATTTCAATTAAACTATCGGGAATCTATGCGCAGCTTCACCCACTGAACTATAACCAAAGCAAGGTGGAGTTAGCTGAGTTGCTAACTACAATTTTCCGAAAAGCTATGGAATATCCCGTTATGAATAGCGAGGGTAAATTAGAGTCTAAATTTATCAACCTTGATATGGAGGAGTATAAGGATGCACACCTTACACTCGAACTATTTATAGAGGTGTTAAGCAAGCCTGAGTTTAAAGACCTTACAGCTGGAATAGTGATACAAGCATATCTTCCTGATGCTTCAGGCATTTACGACAAACTTGTAACATTTGCAAAAAAGAGAGTAGAAGATGGTGGTGCTCCACTTAAGATGCGTTTAGTGAAGGGTGCTAACCTGCAAATGGAGAGCGTTGTATCGTCACTCAAAGGGTGGGAAAATCCAGTGCTTCCTTCAAAAACAGAAGTAGATGCTAACTACCTACACATAATAGACAAGGCGTTCAACATAGAGAATGCAAAGGCACTACACGTTGGTATCGCCTCACACAACCTATTCTCTATAGGTTATGCTCACCTCAAATCCAAAGAGATGGGAGTAGAGAAATATGTAACTTTTGAGATGTTAGAGGGCATGGCAAACCAACTATGGCGAACTATAAAGTCTATGGGTAAACAGATTATCCTTTACACTCCTGTTGTTAAAGATGAACACTTCCTTAACGCAGTCTCTTACTTAGTACGTCGTCTTGATGAGAACACTGGTGATGAGAATTTCTTGAGCTATTCATTTGGTCTTGAGCCTGACTCTAAGGAGTGGAACTTCCTGTTCAAACAATTTAAGGGGGCTTTTGCAATTAAGGATTCCAGTAACAAAACTCCTCCAAGAGTACAAGATAGAGGTAACGAGAAACATACAACTACATTCTCAACATTCGCGAATGAGCCAGATACAGACTTTGACCTAAAGCAAAATTTCCAATGGGCAGAAAAGATTGTAGAGAAATGGAAAGCAAAGCCAACAGAGATTATACCGCTTTTTATTGGCGATAAAGAGGTTGAGACTACAAATAGCACTAAATATGTTGACCGTTGTCAAGAGGGGTACACACCATACGAGATGGCTATGGCTAACTCAGAACAAGTTACTCAGATGCTAGAAGTTAGCGAAAAGTCGTCATGGTGCAATACAAGTATAGAAGAGAGAATCGCGATTCTTCATAAAGCAGGTAACCTTTTGGCTGCTAATCGTGGGGATTTGATAGGCTCTATGGCTGCTGTAACCAGCAAGACTTTAACAGAGGGTGATGTAGAGGTTAGCGAGGCTATCGACTTCTGTCGTTTCTATCCGCTATCTATGCAAAACCTACTAAAAGAGCAGGGAGTTGAGATTAAGGCTAAAGGCACAGTGCTTGTTATCTCACCTTGGAACTTCCCTTTGGCAATTCCTGTTGGAGGAGTTGTGGCAGCTCTTGCAGGTGGCAACTCAGTGATTCTAAAACCAGCAACAGTAGCAGCTCCTGTCATGTGGGAGGCTTGTAAGTTATTATGGGAAGCTGGAGTACCTAAAGATGCTCTACAAATTGTAATCACTGACGGTCGTGAACCTCTAAAACTGTTGACTACCTCACCTATTGTCAAACACACTATCCTTACTGGAGGAACAGATACAGCTCAAAGAATTACTGCTGCCAATCCATCAACTCCTCTTTCTGCTGAGACAGGTGGTAAGAATGCTATAATATTGACAGCTAAGGGTGATAGAGACAAGGCTATTATGAATGCTGTAGCTTCAGCCTTTGGTAATGCTGGTCAAAAATGTTCAGCTTGTTCTCTATTGCTTGTCGAGAAGAGTGTATTTGCTGATCCTAGCTTCCGCGCTAAACTTCGTGATGCAGCGGAATCAATGCACACTGGTTCACCTTGGAACCTTACAAATATAGTGGGGCCAATGATTACCAATGAAAATGATAAGTTGTTAAAGGTAATAGCAAATGTTGAGAGTGGTACAGAATGGTTAATTGCTCCTGATTTCTTAGATAAAGATAAGTTTATCTTGAAACCTACTATCCTTTGGGGAGTAAAACCTGACAATGTAGCGTTCCATACAGAACTATTTGCGCCACTATTATCAGTAGGTTCAATAGACTCTTTAGAGCAAGGTATAGAGTATGTTAACAATCTTGACTATGGTTTAACTAGCGGCCTGCAATCGCTTGATGAGAATGAGATTAAACTTTGGAGAGATACTCTTGTGGCAGGTAATCTATATATTAACCGTGGAATCACAGGTGCAATTGTCAATCGTCAACCATTTGGTGGAATGAAACTATCGGCATTTGGTGGTGGAATTAAAGCAGGAGGTGTCAACTACGTCTCATGTTTTGTAAATATAAGTGACAATGGCACTCTTAAAGCAGATAACTACAAGGCTATCTACGAGAGTGAATTTGCTCATCCAAGAGATATTAATGAATTATATGGTGAGCAAAATATCACACGCTACCTACCTCTCGACAAGATGGCTTTAAGGGTTGCTAGTGGTGACTCTATGGAAGATATTACACTTGTTGTTAAAGCAGCCAAAATTGCTTGCACTCCGTTGGTTATTTCTGTTGGTGAGGAGTTTAGTGCTATTGACGATATTAAGAAGTTAGGATGCACTGTTGTTGAGTCAGAAAGTCAATTCATCGCTAACATTGCTCAATATTCACGAGTTAGAACTTGTGGCGCTGAGCCATCTATGGCGCTCTACGAAGCAGCAGCAGCAAACAATCTCTATATTGCTAATGCTAAAGTTGTGAAAAATGGTAGATTCGAGCTACTTCACTATCTAAAAGAACAAAGTGTAACCTACGAATACCATCGTTATGGTAGTATTGCTGAGCTTCCTAAAGTTTGGTAAATTATATGTAGAGGGTGACCCAAAAGGTCACTCTCTTTATTTTATTGGTAATGGCGACATGCGTGGAAAGATTATTGAAGGGACATTGGGACATCTTTTGGGACATTGGGACATCGGGACATCGGGACGGTGAGCGACAAGCGACTAAAAATTATTAGAAAGATTTTGCGAAATCTTTAGTCGCTTGTCGCCTAAATTAATCATTCATCATTAACCATTAACCATTAACCATTAACCATTAACCATTAACCATTAACCATTAACCATTAACCATTAATCATTAACCATTTAACCATTACCCCAAGCGTTATTTATATTTTTCAAACTCCTGAAAATCTAACTTTACATCTTTGTTTAATTTTAGAAAAAACAAAGCCCCAACACTTTCTGTTTTAAGATCCTTTGTCCTGATATCGCTCAATTTAACTAATACAGAATCAACTTGGTTTTTATCATCATACGCCCTTAATACTGCAAGATCATCTAAAGTAAGCTTGACTGTGGATAAAAATTGAGGAAAATCTTCATTACTATAAAAACAATAACTGTCATTTATAGTATATATATATTTAGCTGCCCCGCCTTTTTCAACCAAATTATAGATAGTTTTTTCAGATGGATTATTAGCAAATCCAACAATTGTAATGATGCTAAATAATAGCATTAATTTTAAGCTTTTTCTCATAATTAAAATTTTTAAATGTTTTTAGAATGTTATTTTACAGATATACATTTCACCGTCTTCATCTTCTCCAAGACCAAACAAACAGTTGTATTCTTCTGAGTAAGCAATTTGTTTTAAATTTGCATCAAAGACTATTTTCTGTTTAGGTTCTCCCTTGTGGTTAAAGCAGTATATTATATTTCCTCCAGATTGTTTATCTTTTATTGCACCGATTCCATATAGTAAGAAATAAGTATCTTTTGAGGATGTTGCAGTAATAGCCCCAACAGGATTATTAGAATCCTGTGCAACTGCCTGTACGATACCATTATCAATAACTTTGAATTTAGGCACTTTAAATACATACTCTTTTTGCTTTGCCACTTTAGAATCCTCTAGCTTAAAAAACTTTAAAATGTATCCATAACTTGATGCAAACACAAAAGCATTTTCGCAAGAAGACAACCTACCCTGTATTGCCATAGCTAAATCTACGCTTGTGTAATTATCAGTATCTTTTATAGGATAGTCATCAAAATGCTGTACAATATTTAAGTCTTTGTCTAAAAGAGAAAATTGCTTTTTTGAACCTCCACAGGATCCTGTAATAACATAAAATTCATTATTTAATTTAGTAATCCGATTGACATGATCCAACGATTCAGGGTTTATTATTTTCCATTCACCTTTATCACATTTTTTGTATAAACTATCAATTACAATAAACCTATTACCCTGTCCTAATATTAATCCATTATTATCGATATCTACTGAAGACACGTATGTAAGTTCTTTATGCCCTCTACCACTATTGAATAAATCATAGGCTTTTGCCTCTTTCTCTAAGTCAAAAACAGATAATACTTTTGACTGATTTAACTGTTTCACTATAAGGTGCTTTCCAAAAATTAGAAGTTTACCACTAATGTTAGGTAGATCATCTGAAGGAATTGATAGTTTTGCTACCTTTCCGTTAACTTTTTTTGTAAATAGCTCGTCTAATGTTTTTGCTTCACTGTTAGATTGGCATCCAACTAAGAATAGTGAAAATAAGGTGATAATTAATGCTTTCATAGATTTAAATTTTTAATTTGTTTACACAGTAGTATTGTTTAATATAATTAACTATACAAATATACAAAATATTGTTTAAACATACAAATAAATAATCTATTTAATTAAACGTAATATATAGTCTGAATAAATGTGAACTCAAAATGAAGGATTAATATTTTGTAGAACTTCCCCAAAACTACAACCATACAAGGCTGTCATTCACATACATAAACGGACGTTCTTCTTTACCTTCAGTAAAACATTTTACCCAGTAGACTGTATTTCTAGGCATGTTGTCATGATATAGTGAGCCGTCTTCACATATCTCTATTTTAGAAAATTTCCAAGTTCCTGCCCAAAAACACAGTGCATAAGCAAATTCAGGGTAAAGATAGTTTTTATCATTTCTTGGGATTACCTCCATGTATTTTACATTTCTGTCAACATTTACAGTCACAGTCACGTCCCCTTCACCAAGTTGGTTTATTCTGGAGTAAGTGAGCTCGTCAAAG
>JAWXTP010000077.1:0-13578 GCA_044433415.1 Rikenellaceae bacterium | reverse complement strand
GCTGAAATAACAGAAAGACAAGAGTTTGTGTCACCTAATACCATTACTGCATCTGGTTGTTGCTCAACCATTAGCGCGTAAGACTTAGCAAGTACATTTCCCATAGTTTCACCTAAATCCTTACCTACTACATTAAGATAAAAATCTGGTTCACGAAGACCTAAATCTTCAAAAAACACTTGATTTAAAGAATAATCATAATTTTGACCTGTATGAACTAAAATCTGATCAAAATATTTATCACATTTTTTTATAACTTCTGACAAACGGATAATCTCTGGTCGAGTTCCTATGATTGTCATTAACTTTAATTTCGCCATCATTAGTTTATTTAAACTGGTTCATAATAAGTGTCTGGATTACTAGGGTCAAAACACTCATTACACCACATAAAAGTAACCATATCAGTATCTCCTAAGTTTTCTATATTGTGAGTATAACCTGTAGGAATATCTATAACTTCTATTTTATCTCCTGATACGAAATATTCTAGAACTTCTGAATTATCAGCTCTCATATCTCTAAATCGGATAACACCTGAACCGCTAACTACAACAAATTTTTCATTTTTTGTATGATGCCAATGCTGACCTTTAGTAATATGAGGTTTTGATATATTTACCGAAAATTGTCCCCTATCTTGTGTACGGATAATTTCTGTGAAGCTACCTCTATCATCTACATTCATCTTTAAAGGATAACTAAAAGCATCTGTAGGCAAGTATGATAAATAAGTAGAGTATAGTTTCTTTTCAAAAGCATTCCCAACATTTGGAACTGATAGAGTTTCTCTGCTAGCTTTAAACGAGTAAAGCAAATCTACAATTTCTCCCAAAGTTACAGTATGTACAACAGGTACGACACAGAATTTACCTTCTGTATGTTCATCACCTGTTAATGTAGCTATCATCTCATTAACTAAATCATCAATATAGATAAGATTCATTGTTACTGTAGGATCATTAACCTTAATCTCTAATCCTGAAGCTATATTATTACAGAAAGTTGCTACGGCGCTATTGTAATTAGGTCTACACCATTTGCCAAATACATTTGGGAAACGGTATACAAGTACCTTAGCTCCTGTTTCAGTTGAATAATCAAATAATAACTGCTCTCCTGCACGTTTAGACTCTCCATAAGGATTATCTAATTCCGCTTGGGTAGATGATGAAATCATCACTGGACAAGAATTATTATATTTTTTAAGAGTGTCTAGTAAAGTAGAAGCAAACCCAAAATTACCAGTCATAAACTCCGACTGTTCTTTAGGCCTATTAACTCCTGCTAGGTTAAATACGAAGTCTGCATTCTTACAATATACATCTAATTCTGCTGGATCGCTATCTATATCGTACTCATACACTATTATGTTTGAATCAATTTTATAGTTGTTTGCTTTACCAGTTTGGATATTGTGCAATTGAGCTATTAAGTTTCTACCAACAAATCCCTTAGCTCCTGTTACAAGGATATTCATAATTATTTTATTTTAGTCGAAGGACAAAAGATGAATGTAAGCACTAACGACTTTAAACCTTAGACTTTTGACTTTCGTCTTTAGACCTTTTCTAAATTCTATTCGCTTCTAATTTCTGATGATTTAGCTTTTTCTTCCATACCTAGGTCTTCACGTATAAAGCGAAGTTTAAGTAATAGTTGTTTCATACCTTCTACATCTAGTCTACTAGTATTGTGAGAGTGGTAATCTTCAATTATTGAGACTTCTTCATCACCATCAGTAAAGAATTTATCATAGTTTAGGTCACGTGTATCACAAGGAATACGGTAATAGTAACCCATATCTATAGATTTAGCCATCTCTTCACGAGTTACTAATGTTTCATATAGTTTCTCTCCGTGTCGAGTACCTATAACTTTTACTTCTGTATTGGCATTATATAATTGTTTTAATGACTCAGCAAGAACATCAAGAGTTGCAGCAGGTGCTTTCTGAACAAAAAGATCACCATTTTCACCGTGCTCAAATGCATACATAACTAAATCTACAGCATCATCCAAAGTCATCATAAAGCGAGTCATATTTGGATCTGTAATAGTAATAGGGTTACCATTTTTAATTTGTTCAACCCATAAAGGAATCACAGAACCACGACTTGCCATAACGTTACCATAACGAGTACAACAAATAGTAGTAGTTGCTCCATTTCCAAGAGCTCTACCTTTAGCAATAGCGACTTTTTCCATCATAGCTTTACTAATACCCATAGCGTTAATAGGGTAAGCCGCTTTATCTGTTGAAAGAACTACAACATTCTTAACACCAAAGGCAATAGCAGACTCTAATACATTGTCAGTACCATTAACATTAGTGTGGACTGCTTGTAATGGGAAAAATTCACATGAAGGAACTTGTTTTAATGCAGCTGCAGCAAACACGTAATCAACGCCACGCATAACTCCATCAACTGATTGACGGTCGCGTACATCACCTATATAAAATTTAACTTTTGGACTTTGTAAACGATGACGCATATCATCTTGCTTTTTCTCGTCACGTGAGAAAATACGAATTTCTTTAATATCGCTATCTAAAAAGCGACGAAGCACAGCGTTACCAAACGATCCTGTACCACCTGTTATTAGTAGGGTTTTGTCTTTGAATATTGACATGGTATTTTAAATTATTATTATTTGTTTAATTTTAGGTTATATATATCTATGTATTCAGCAAATCGATCATTTTTATTAAAATTATCGACTGCACGTTGACGGCATGCATCAGGTGAGTATAAATCTTTATTGTCAATAATTTTATTAACTGCATTATTAAGTTCTAGGATATTATTATGTTCTACGACGATTCCCGTATTTTCAGATACTAATTCAGGACTAGCTGTTTTATTATAAACAATACTTGGCGTACCGCAAGCAAATCCTTCTACAGTTGTCAATCCAAATGTTTCTTCAAGAGAAAGGTTTAGAACTATATCAGCAACACTATAAAGACCAACTAATTCATTAATATTTTCTGTCCTGCATATACCGATAATATTTTTAGGTAGTTGCTCTATTTGTTTAGAAGTTAAACCAACTAAAACTATTAATATATTATCATTTATAATATTATTAAGTTTTAAAAAGTCACCTAGTCCTTTTCGAGACTCCCACACACTTGCAACACCCAAAAGAACATACTTAACACCAAAACCATACTTTGACCTTAAAGTACGACATGTGTCTTCAGGTTGAGGTTTAAAAACATCAATATTAACTCCGTTATATATTCTGTGTATTTTACTATTTTTAAGAAAAGATTTTTTCACTACTCCAGCTAACCAATCAGAAACAGGAACTAATGTAAGATCTTTTAGAGAAGTAAAATATCTTCGTTTGTCTATAAAATTTTGCTCAGACCTATCGAATAATAGACTAGATGGGTATTCTCTTTTTTGTGGACAACTGTAGCAACCTCTGAGCCACCTTTTACACCCAATTGCATCAAAATATGCACAATGTCCCGAAAATGACCAACAGTCATGCATTGTCCATATAACAGGTGTGTTTATTGAAGATAAGTATTCAAAAAATAAAGGATAGTTAATGAAATAACCATGAATATTATGTAGATGTATAATATCTGGCTTAATATTATCTATATATTTGATTAATCTCTTTGTTGCTCGTCTTGAACCTAATCCTTCTCTGTCAAAAAGTCTAGTTTGTAAAGCGTGATAATACGTATTTAATTTACCACCTATTGCAAAAGTATTTGACCTTGATTTTGTACCATTATCTCGACCGTAGGCAATATAACTTTCCCACCCCTGGGATATTGCTAATTGCCCTATTTCCTCAGCTATACGACCTGTTGAACCAAAATTGACTGTAACGTTTATTTGTAGTAATATTGACATATAATATGATATTATCTATAGTAAATCAGGGCTATATATTTTTATTATTTTCTGCAATTTGCTTAAGAATATTTAAACTATCATTTCTAAGATTCACTAACTTACATATACTTTCTTCAGTTGGCGGTACAAATTGCCTCATTCCATGTATATCTTCATCAATATACTGTATAAAATCATCTAGAGATAATTTATTCAATAAATCTTCTATGCGAGTATTAAATCTATTTGTGCGTCTAAGAATAGTTTTAAACTGTTTTTTGAAATTAATAGCAAAACAAGTTCCATGAAATGAGTTAGTAATTACATAACTAGCATTGTGAATTAAATTAAGAAATTCAGATGGACCAGCATCACATATTAAGTTGTAATTAAAGTATAACCTTTTATACTCTTTGTCACCAATAAAATATATATTATAATCACAATCTAAAGATTGCCTTAAATTACTAGCATATCTACGTATATAATCAATTGACAAATTGTCTCCATTCATGACATAACATAAAATATATTTACAATTTTTAATCGGTTTAGGATTATAAAAATTTAACCACTCATATTGATCTAATAAAAGCGTAGGGTCTAAAACTACTTCAGCATTAATTCCTAAATCTTTGATAATATTACAACCACTGTTTTCCCTTACGGTTAGTATTGCAAATTTGTTCAATGCATTTCTATATATTACTTTATCTGACTCTTCTATTTCAGCAACACCAAAACTAGATCCATATGAATATTTAGGTTTTGAGTTTTCAAAACTCAAAAGATATCCATTTTCTTCTGGACTAACAAATCTAGGGTTCCAAACTTGATCACTACCTACAATAAAAGAATCATACTTTATCGTAATCTTAGACAAATCATCATAACTATTTACTTTATCGGATAAAGAGAGATATTTACTTCTGAAAATATCAGTCTTTTTTTTGCGTAATTTATACCCAAAAATTTGTCTTACACAACTAAAACAAATATGCTTCAGTTTACGTATACCACTCAATTTCTCCTTATGTTTATAATTAATATATGTATTATAAACTTTAAATTCATTAAGTTTGTATTGTAATGCAACCGCTTGTAAATTTGCTCCGTAATTTTCTGATGATATAAAACTTAATATCCCTACAGTTTTAATTTTACAATTATTATTCATATAAAAAACATTAATGTACTGAAGTTATACTTTTATTACTTTGACGTACTGAATACGCTACACTAAATTCTTGATTAACATCACCAACCAATATTATCATAATAGGGACTTCGCTTTTATGAATACCAACAATTTTTCTTAATCTGCATTCGTTTCTAGGAGTAAAATAACAGTTTAATACGCAACAACCAACTTTATTATAATGCAAAGAGTATAATAAATTCATTCCAAACATTCCACCATCAACATACGCTGAATTCCTTTCACGACCTGACGCATATGCTTCTGTATGTGCAGTTACAATAATTATTTTATCAGCTAAATAACCAAAGCCTCTATTTCCCTGTTGCAACTTCAATATTTCCTGTTTAACTTTAATATCTTGTACTACATGCACTCTACTTACTTGCCTATTACAAGAAGATGGTGTATTCATAGCCATATTAATAGATTTATTTATTATACCTAAATCCAATTTTTTTTCTGAGAAATTACGCACACTATGCCTACTATATGAAAATAATTTAAAATCTTCGTTATTATGTTTAAAATACGTTTCTTTTGTGTATTTTAATTGACTGTTTTCTTTTATTGAAGTTCTAGATTTTAAAATTGATTCTATTTCTTTCAAACATGTAGGCTCCAAACCACTCGTCTTATGCAGCTCTAGATACTCATTTAAAACAGAAAATGCGTGTAAAAATAATTCATTTGAATCATCATAACTTTTAGATATATATACTCTACACATACCAATCAAATTTACAATTGCATCCTTTCCAAAATCAAGTCTCATTTTTGGCATTGTTAGCCCTTTTTCTATACCGTGAGTAGCCATTGCTATACGGCTTGCCAATTTTTGTTCTGAACTATATTGATTAAATATTGAGGAATATTTAACAAACCTCACAAAATCATATACTGAGCAGCTAAATAAAACCATTAACTGTTTAATACTTTTTAGAATTTTTTTCATTATTTATTTATTTTTATTGTAAATTCTTTTTGAATTAAATACTCTATAAATCCCCAGAAGGCAAATATATAGAATGTAGAGTGTTGGAAATACATTCCCGAATACATACTTACACAAAGTAAGTAAATAACCATCATACCAACATAAGGAGCATATTTTGACTTTCTTTTTAAAAGTTCCATATATCTAAATAGAAACTTCATATACAAAGCCAAATATATAATCACTCCAACAAGACCAAAACTAAAAAGAAACTCTAACCATTCGTTATGTGCACCTGTTCCTAATAATTTAATTGTAGAACCACTTCCAGTCCCAACTAAAAAAGTAATAAGATCTCTACTCTCTAAGTGATTAATTAACAGTTCCCACATATCTGCACGCCCTGAGCCATCTGATAAAGATTCAGAACTAAAGCGAGTACTAAGAAATCCACCACTCGCTAAGTCTATGTACACTAGTGAAAACCCACCTAATAAACTAAAAATTACAATTTGTTTTAAAAAATTTAATGGCTTATTTTTAATTATTGCATCTGAATATATAAATGTAATATACATAAAAGTTGTAGCTATAATTGCTCCTCTCTTGAAAGATGTTACAATCATAAATAAAGATCCTATAATCAAAATTTTTTTTATCATTTTTTTCTTTATCAATAATATAAATGGAACCATCATAACCACCTGATATATAAAACCTGAAACCGCAAAATCTTGTTCAAATGAACTTGTTATATTTATACGTAGAAATACGTTCCCCCATATATAAAATAGTAACATAATGGAAATCAAAAACAGTATACGACCTTCTGATTTAGGGTTATTTTGCAAATATAAGGCGAAAAACATGTACGTAAATACCCACCATAAACAAAGAGCAGCATGTATTCCTGTAATCCACAAATCACTTCCGTTCATTATATTTGTGATCAATATCCAAATAGCTAGGGTTATTAAAATCGTCTTAAATGGCATTCTGAATCTTATTTTACGACTACAAAACAAGACATAACTAACTACCATAGCTATAGAGCCTAATAGAAATATATAAACTACAGTACGCACAGTTTCTCTAAAACCAGCTTGCTCACTAGTTGTAATATCATTATACGAATACAATAACAAGAATATAAATAGTATTGTTAAATACGTATATTTAAATAATTTACTCATGATCTATAACCAAGGGCATTTAGGCCTTGCCATTGTTTCGATATTATAAAAAGTATAATCTAATATATCGATAAGATAGTTACCTACAGTTTCTTCTGATATTCTATTAACATAATTTAATGTATTGCTTTTCCATTGATTAACTTTTTCGGGATTGTCTATTGCTGTCTGCATAGCAACAGCCATTTCTCTTGGTTCACCTGCAGGTACTACCAAACCTGCTCCACTTATTTTAATCATTTCATCACTTACAGCTTCGTTTGTTACTATTGTAGCTAAACCTGCGTGAATTGCCTCATTAGGTAAAAGATTCCAACCATCATAATTACTTGGCACAATAACTACATCATATTCTGTCATGTTCTTACATACATCTTCTGAAGACCAACTACCTATATAATTAACATTTTCTTGAGTCTCAACCCATTTAATTACTTCATTAGCATCTTTTCCATATCCTCCAACTAAATCTAAAGACCAATCCCCTTTTAAATAGCGAGTAGCTTTCATTAGGGTATTGATTCCTTTTGTTTTGTAATAAAATCTACCGACGTATAAAAACTTAACATGATTGAATACTTCTCTTGACTTTGTATATTGTGGAACTTTAATTATAGGATTATACATAAACGGATACATAATCTTTCTATTCCACCCGAATGAAGCAAAAGTGTTTACACCACACTGTCCTAATGGAAGAAATACTGAAACATAAGGTTCAAACATAAATTTTGCTCTTCTATATTTAAATTGAAACCAAATCTTTCTTATAGTTTTCTCAAACCAAGATCCCATAGTAACAGGGCGTTCTGAAAACAAACCTAATTTTATTCCTTCTTTAAAAAGATATTTTCTCACCCTAGATTGTATACCATTATTGAACCCACTTAAAACATGAATCGCATTAGGGTATTGATTAATTATGTTCTCAATAATTTCATCTGAATCTTTATATTCTGACAATTGAACGAATTCAGCATCTCCATAGTAACCATCATTCCAATTAGTTAACTTTCTCTCTTCTTTAAAGTCTGTATTTGCAATAAAGTAAACTTTATTACCCCAATGTTTTGAAAGATGATTAAATGCGCCTTTACTTACCTTAGGCGGTGCTTCAAACCATATTATTAAAACGTCCCGTTTATTCATTATTTATAAAATTTAAATTATAATGCTCTGTTTTTTATATGAAATGTAATATATGATATATGTTATAATAGTAGTTGTGACCTGTATAGAAACCAGACTTAAAACTGTTGGATATTTACCTGATACTTGCGAAAATATAAAAGTTATAATTATTATAACATTACTAAATACAAATATCAAAAAAGTAAACCATGGTTTATTTATAGAAACAAAATAATTTTTTATAACTAATGTCATACAATTAAAGATAGTAGTAAATACACATATATTAATTACAGTTTTCAATCCTTCGAAACTTTCACCATAAAATTGTACAATTAATTTTGAAAATAACATTATTATTAAAAATGGTACGGCTGTTGCGATAAAATTTAATTGCAACATTCGTCTTACAATATTCTTCTGATATGACACATTGTCGTTATGCGTAGTCAAATGAGAAAAAACAACATTCTGTAATGTTCCTGGTATAAACATTATAACAGCAGACCATTGAGTTGCAGCAGAATAAATACCTAAATCTCCTGTATTTGAAAATTTAACTATTAGAAATGGTAGTACCCATTGTGAAATTGATGATACCATTTCATGTAAAGTTATAGGCAATGAAAACGTTGTTAGATCTTTAATCAAAGAAACTTTTTTATGTTCTACCTTCAAAGATCTAATGCATTTTCTTACAACAATATAATTTTGCATACAATTATATCCTTGAGATAGTAGAAGCGCAATTAAAGCTCCATCAATCGAATAAAAATATGTTAACCCTACACCTAAAACAAAAGTTACAAATCCATTTACAGTATTAATTTTCGTTAATACCTTGAATTTTTTAAACCCTGCAAGAACACCAGTTTGTGTAGTTGTTATAGAGTTGAATATAACTATTACTGCCAAATATCTTATTGAATTAAACTGCTCGGGAGAACCAAGATACACAGATATTTCCTTAGAAAAAATAAAAATTAATATTGCAAATATACTACTCGTAGTAATCGTTATTCTATTAAAATCATCAATAATTGACTTTATAAAGTATGGTTTATTTTTTGTATATTCAGCTATAAATTTGGTGGCTGAATATCCTAAACCAAATGTTGAAAATACAGCGATACTTAATAACGTCGTTCTAGCAAATCCATATATACCAAATAAATCTTTACCTAACAATCTTGCTATAACTATTGAAGCAACTAGTGATAATCCTCGTCCTATAAAACTACCTGCTAAAGCCCAGAAAGAATCTTTGAAAAGAGAGGATGATTTTAATTTTAATATTATTTCCTTAAACATTATTATATATCTATTATATAATACGATATGAATTAATATAATCGTATTATGTAAACAAATTGTTATTATTTATTAATAAGTATCAGTATGGTCTATAATTTTTAATAATCAATATTAAGCAATTTATGCCTAAATAAATAAGATAAGTGCTAGCATATTTTCACTAAGTCAATCAATTATTTCTTTATCAATAAGGCAAAGCGTATATAATAAACATATTATTATGTTTGTAACTATAACAACATTAAGATAAAATTGCGCATGCTTTAAGTAAATTTATTGCCATTGATATAAGTTATATTTTCTTTTTCTTGACCTAACGCCGGTCAGGCGTGGTCACAGACCCATTTTCAGATTACGTGTAACTGAATCTGAGATGTGTTTGATTAATTGTTTACAATTTAGTATTGCATAATACACTTAGGTGTTATAAGCATAAAAGAAGGGTTAGTAGTTTTTGTATTATCTAAATATTTTATAATTATCGCCGAACGGCGATTCCTTAATGCATTAAATAATTTAATGCATAGTTCTTAATTATCTTTGTTAAAGTTCCTGAATCGAGTTCAGGATGACGGTAGCGACATGGGTTCCTGAAACGTCATTGCGGACTCGATCCGCAATCAGGATGACGGTCACGAACCCATTTTCAGATTATATAGTCTGACTAGAACCTACAAGCTATCACCTAATCTCTAAAAGCTAAGTTACAACTCTAAGGAGTTGTTGTAGTGCTAGGCAAAAAAGAAACATAAGCGGAATAGCTTAAAAAGCTACAGTGTAAAAAATGATGTTTCAATTTTGCATTTCGTAGGGGTCTTCTAATAATTGGGTTTTAACGCTTTAAAATTTTAAATCTTCATCTTTGAATTTTTACAAATTTGCCGTGGGAACCACCACGCCTGTATTTATAAAACTCCAAATCTAAAACTTTAAAATTCGAAATCGAATAAAACCAATTGTTAGAACTCCCCTAAACACTCTACACTATGCAGGGGGAACTAATCCATTTTGAAATTATATATAACAGAATCTGAGATGAATCGGGTCGACCTAATGGGGTCACGGACCCTTTTTCAGATTATATAGTCTACCTTTTTTGGTCAGGCAGGGTCTCCGACCCATTTATCACCTATAACCTAACACCTAAAACCTTATCCCTACAAGCTAAAAGCTACAAGCTAATCCCTATCACCTAACACCTAGTACCTAATCTCTAAAAGCTAAGTTACAACTCTAAGGAGTTGTTGTAGTGCTAGGCAAAAAAGAAACATAAGCGGAATAGCTTAAAGAGCTACAGTGTAAAAAATGATGTTTCAATTTTGCATTTCGTAGGGGTCTTCTAATAATTGGGTTTTAACGCTTTAAAATTTTAAATCTTCATCTTTGAATTTTTACAAATTTGCCGTGGGAACCACCACGCCTGTATTTATAAAACTCCAAATCTAAAACTTTAAAATTCGAAATCGAATAAAACCAATTGTTAGAACTCCCCTAAACACTCTACACTATGCAGACTAATATGCTGAGATGAATCGGGTCGACCTAATGCCGGTCAGGCAGGATCTCCGACCCATTTATCCCTATCACCTAAGACCTAGCACCTACAAGCTAAAAGCTACAAGCTACAAGCTAAAAGCTAATCCCTAGCACCTAATTACTCTTGATTTTCTCAATAAAATTAGCTGGTACCTCAACAATGAAAGCTACAACTTCATCGAATCTTATATACACCTGTCTGTCACGTTTACGTTTCTGCGTAACAAGTTCGCCCTCGAAGCCAACGAAGTCTCCATCGGTGATTCTTACTAAAGTGCCCTTTTCCATGTGCACCTTGCTAAGGTCTACATATGTTAGCTTGTCATTGTGATTAGTGACTGCATAGATGAATTGCTCCATCTGCTTCTCAGGGACTATAATAGGTGACAGAACTTCGTCAACACGTGTCAAGCGATTGTGAAGATAGCTTAGGCTTATCTTTACATCCTTTAACTTCTCAATCTCTGCCTTGACGAAAATTAAGTTGTGAACAGCTGGCCTCATAACAGAAACCTTACGCCCACTCTTAATACCCGTCTCCTGCTGCATAGGAATGAAGTTCTCTATGCCGCGTAAATCAAGATATTGCTTAGCTTGTAACTCCTTCTTATAAGTCGTCTTCATAGCATACCAGACAACTCCTTTGTCAGAATAATCTACCATATTTATAATTTGAACATTAAGGGTGGAATATCATATCCTTGTAATTTCTTGAATATGAGTTATTTAAGTGTTTCTTATGTAAGTTTTATTTGCTTTGAAAAAGCATGTTAGATTCCCCTCTTATTTTCTTTGTATTGCTTAGGTTGTAATTCTCTATTTTTACTCATTATGCTCATTTATTGCATAAAATGTTTTAGTAAAAACCTTCTTTCTCTCTCTAAGAGAAGGCCATTTATTATAAATATCTGATTTAATGGGTCTTATAATAACAAAAAGTCCACTTTTGCTAAACAAAGTGGACTTTTAATATATTTTTTAATAAAAAAAATAGTGTAAAATTTGGTGATTTATAATTATTTTCATACTTTTACACCATGTTAGCCTTCTCTTAGAGAGAGAAAGACAAAATTGCTAAACAATTTACACAAGTAATTTCAAAATCATGCTATTTGCCTTGTCGACAACTGCCGTGTCAAGAGATGCTAAATAGATCTGTGTAGTAGCTTCCGAATCATGCCCCATACCCTCCGAAATAACAGATATAGGTACATTCTTACTCTTAGCAATAGAAGCCCAAGAGTGTCGCGCCACGTACATAGTCAAAGGTACATGTAACGAAAGATGAGCAGACAGCTTCTTAAGTCGAGTGTTAACCTTAGAGAGCTCGTTCTGATAACATTTTCGCGTGTCTATACCTGTCATAGTAATGATAGGTAGCAGATATTCCGTTTCGTTAGGTGGGTAACGAGAAACAATTTCTTGCATGCACTTCTCCCACTTTATATGTAACTGCTGACCTGTCTTACGTCGTCGATAAGTTAAAACACCTCCATGGATATCCTTCTTGCGCAGATATGCCATATCCACAAAAGACATCCCACGAGTGTAGAAACTAAACAGAAACATATCACGCGCATAAGACAACTTCATATTAAAAGATAAATCCATCTCCTTTATACACTTTATATCCCTGAGCGGTAAGGCACGCTTCACAGTCTTGTCAACTCCTGTGTAAACCTTCTTGAAAGGATGACACTCCTCGACAAAACCGCGCTCTAAAGCCCTATTGTAAATAGCCCTTAGAGTCCTCAAATAAAATGATATAGTATTCATAGATACATTTTCATACTTAAGATAGGCCTCATAGCTAATCATTAAGTCTGAATCAATATCCGTAAGTAATAAATCTTTTCCCTCACAAAAACGCAGAAAACTCCTTAACGTGGTAGTATAAGTTTCTACAGAACGATACTTGCGTAACTCGCGATGGCGCGATATAATATCTAACGTAAATGAACACATGGTAGGCCCATTTAACCTCTTCTCAAAGATTTCTACTATATCATCGGCCGTATACGTAACTCCCCTCTTAACTAAAGACGATATTACACAATTTATCCTTTCTATATCGAGCTTCATGCGGTCTCGAATATTCATTAAAAGCCTATGCCTGGATCTGCCTGACTGTGAATCGATAAGCCTACAATTCTCACTATCCCACTCCGAAGTATAAATCTTATACTCAGTGGATATCTGACGAATAACTCTTTCTTGGATAATCTGATAATAGATTACTCCCTCCTTGCCAAAGATTTTTGAGGGTCTGAATTTTATTTTTATTGATGCCTTTACTACATGACAAAAATTCAAAAAAACCTCATAAATATATGAAATTCAATTAAATAAGTGTCTTAAAAATTTGTATAAGTCCCTGATTTTCAGTATCTTTATAGTTTAAAAACTATG
>JAWXTP010000076.1:0-13828 GCA_044433415.1 Rikenellaceae bacterium | reverse complement strand
GTAGAAGCTGCGATTTTTGTTGTGAAATAATCAGCAATGCTTTGTAGTTCTGCATTTGCTGGGAAAGCAAATTTAGTGCTCTTGCCAAGCGAGAATTTTCCCTCCCCAAGAGTCATAGTTTGCGGTTGTGGAATGACATTTGTTCCCACGTTATAACTTTTAACGACCTTCTCAGCTTCGCAAGATGAGAATGCCAAAACAAAAGTTAAGAGACTTAAAATAATTGAGATTTTTTTCATCAATAATACATATTAGGTTTGTTTGCAAAATTACATAATTTTATGCATAAATTCTTTAAATTTTTGATTAAAAAATAACAAAAAATGAAATATTTATGAAATTTTATAACTTTCTGCAAAGGTAGATATAATTATTAAAATAAAAAAATACTGCTTATTTATTGTTAACAAATTCACAATAAGAAAGTATATTTGTCTAATAATTAAGCTAATATATATTAAATTAAAATTAATATGTGTAAAAAACGTAAAAAATTGACTTTTTTATGTAGCTTTGGTAATTAAACTAGGCTGTTCTATAAAGGTAACTTCTAGAACTTCCCTGAAATAAATTAAAATATATGATTATGAATATTGCTATTTGCCAATTAAATTTTAGTGTAGGAGATTTAGCTCTTAACACTCAAAAAATCATTGAACAAATTGAAATTCACAAAAGTAATGGTGTTGAATTAGTGGTGTTCCCAGAAATGGCTATTTCGGGCGCTCCTCTATACGATTTAGTGTCGGAACCAAATTTTACAGATAGATGTTATTCTTTGCTTTCTGATATTGCAGATGCTACAAAAGGAATATCTGCTTTGGTGGGATTGCCTACTAATAATGGGGATGAGATTTTTAATTCTGTTGCTTATTTAAAGAACGGAAATGTAGAGGAAATATTTTCTAAAGCTATGATTTCTTCGCGTGATGAAGCTCCTTATTTAGCAGGTTTGGAGTCTCTTTATTTTGATGATAAAGAAGACGAGGATGATGATTTGCCAATCAACAAGATAAAAGTAGGTAACCAAATCGCCGCTGTAGTGATAGGTGAGGATTTAAACTTTTTGTTAGATAGCGATGATGATAGATATGATTTTGTTATCCAAATCGCAGCTCGTAATTACATGCACGGCATTATAGAGGATGATTTAGAGTTTATAGGTTCCGTGGCTAAAGAAAGTGGAGTCCCAGTTATTACTTGTAATGCTGTAGGAGCATCTACAGATATAGTGTTCTATGGAGCATCAGCAATGTTCAATCCTAAAGGGCAGAGAGTCCTAAAAATGACAAATTTTGAGGAAGATGTGCAAGTGGTCTCTACCTCACCTAAACAAGTTCTAGCTTATAAATCTATAAAACTATCACCTTCTACTCCTTCATCTAAAGTACGCCACGACTATAAAGCTATAAGCCTAGGACTTAAAGATTATTTTGTGAAGTCGGGTTTGAAAACTGTAACGCTTGGTTTTTCAGGAGGTATAGATTCTGCTGTAGTGCTAGCTATTGCTGTGGATGCTCTAGGTGCTGAGAATGTTAAGTGTTATTTAATGCCTTCGCAATTTACTACTGAAAATTCAGTAAATGATGCTAAGACAATGATAGAGGGCTTAGGAGTACAGTTTGAGAATATAGGTATAGAATCTATGTTTAATCAATTTATGACTACAGTACAAGGTGGAATTGAAGATTCTGAATGTGGTTTAGCAGAAAAGAAACTTGTTGCACGTATCAGAGCAATGATACTTATGTATAGGTCTAATAAAAATGGAAGTATAGTTCTTAATACTACTAATAAGAGTGAAATAGCCATGGGTTATGGAGCTTTGTATGGAGATTCTGTAGGGGTACTTTCTATTTTAGGTGATATGTACAAAACGGAGGTTTATGACCTTGCAGAGTACATTAACAGGAATGGAGAGATTATTCCTTTATCTATAATTGATAAAGCACCTTCTAATGAATTCTGCCCAAAACAAGACAGTTCAATTTCTGACTATGAAACTTTAGATAAGATTTTGTTCTGTCTTATTGAAGAACCTCTAAGTGAAATGGAAATCGCTGTAGAGGGCTTTGATATGGAAGATATCACTTTCGTAAAGAATAGACTAAAGGAGAATGAGCATAAGAGAAATCAGATAGCTCCAGCTATACGAGTTTCTAAGCGAGTTTTAGGAGTTGACAGAATAATACCTATAGTAAACAAATAATTTGAATACTAATAATGAAAGACATAACACATAAAGGTGTTGTTTTGGAAGTAAGTGATGAAGTTGTACACGTCAAAATAGTATCACAGAGCGCTTGTAGTGGTTGTCATGCTAAAAGCGCATGTGGTGCAAGTGATACGGCCGAGAAAATTATTGACGTAAAAACGAACGATTATAGAGATTACAAAGAAGGTGATTCTGTAGAGGTTTCCATAACTCAGAAGTCTTCTATTATCGTTACAATATTGGCTTACATAGTGCCTACAATTCTAGTCTTGGCTTTAATTATAGGCTTTAACATAAATGAAGTATCAGATGCAGTAGCAGGCATAGTGGCTTTAGCCTTTGTATTCATCTATTTTGTAGTTCTTTTTATGTTTAAAAAACACTTAAATAAAAAAGTAGCAATATCTATTAGACCTATTTAGTAGATATTAGATATGTAGTTAATTAACCTATTATAATAATATTTAAAATGAACGAAACATTAATTTTTACTATCCTAACCCTTACCGTTTTAGGAGGTGTTGCTGCGGTAATTCTGTATTTCGTAGCGCAAAAATTTAAGGTTTATGAAGATCCCCGAATTGACGATGTTGAGAAAATGTTGCCAGGAGCTAACTGTGGAGGTTGTGGATACCCTGGTTGTCGTGGTTTAGCTGATGCGTTAGTTAAAAATGACGACATATCTCAATTAGCATGCCCTGTAGGAGGTTCTGAAACAATGAAAGCAATTGCAGGTTACCTAGGGAAAGTAGCTCCTGAGAGGGAACCACAAGTTGCTGTAGTAAGATGTGCAGGTAGTTGCGCTCAGCGTCCAAAAACATCAGAGTATAATGGTGTTAAGAAATGTTCAGTTTCTGCTTCACTTTTTGGCGGAGAAACAAACTGCTCTTTCGGATGCCTAGGTTTTGGAGACTGTGTAACAGTTTGTAACTTTGACGCTATTTCAATCAACCCAGAAACAGGCTTGCCTGTTATTGACGATGAAAAATGTACTGCCTGTGGAGCATGTGCTAAGGCTTGTCCTAAAATGGTTATCGAAATTCGTAAGAAAGGCCCTAGAAATCGTCGTATTTTCGTTTCATGTATTAATAAAGATAAAGGCGCTGTTGCTAGAAAAGCATGTAAATCTGCATGTATCGGTTGTGGCAAATGCGTGAAAACTTGTCCTTTTGGAGCTATCACTCTTGAAAATAATGTTGCATATATTGACTATAACAAATGTAAGTTATGCCGTAAGTGTGTAGCTGAGTGTCCTACAGGTGCTATTATGGAAGTTAACTTCCCTCCAAAGCCTGTAAAACCTGCTGAGCCAAAGGTTAAACCTGCTGCGAAACCTGCTGCTGAGGCAAAACCAAAAGTAGAAAAAGCAGTTGTAGAAGTTCCTAAGGTAGAAGTTCCTAAGGTTGAAGTTCCTAAGGTTGAAGTTCCTAAAGTTGAAGCCCCTAAAGTTGAAGCTCCTAAGGTTGAGACTCCTAAGGTAGAAGCTCCTAAGGTTGAGACTCCTAAGGTTGAGACTCCTAAGGTTGAGGAGAAATCAGCGGAGACTCCTTCTTTATAGTATATTCATATACAAGTTTCACGAATTAATAAACATTAAAAATTATCTTTATTTAATATTAAAAATATGTTAAAGAGATTCAAAATAGGTGGTATTCACCCACACGACAATAAATTAAGCAAAACGGCAGCTATAGAGGTGTTACCGTTAGCTCAAAAAGTTGTTATTCCTTTATCTCAACACATAGGTGCACCTGCCAAAGCTATAGTTAAAAAAGGTGACACTGTGAAAGTTGGAGATATGATAGCAGAAGCAGGAGGATTTGTTTCTGCGGCTGTACACTCTTCAGTAAGTGGAGTAGTAGAAAAAGTAGACGTCATAACAGACAATATGGGTCTTTCAAAGATGGCTGTTATGATAAAAGTTGAAGGTGACGAGTGGAACGAAAATATAGATCGCTCACCAGAACTTAAGAAAGAATGTAAACTGCTTAAGGACGAGATAATTAAGAAAATTGCTGCCGCAGGTATCGTAGGTATGGGTGGTGCAACTTTCCCAACTCAGGTAAAATTGTCGCCTCCTCCAGGTAAAGTAGCTACAGCCCTTGTAATCAATGGTGTAGAATGCGAGCCTTATCTGACTTCTGACCATAGAGTTATGCTTGAAAAATCTGCTGAGATTATGGTTGGTATAGATATTCTTTGTAAGGCTATAGGTGTAGGAAAAGCCTATGTCGGTATAGAGAATAACAAACCAGATGCTATCCAGGTTATGACAGCAGCAGCCAAAGACTATCCTTTTATAGAGGTTGTACCTTTGCGCGTTCAATATCCACAAGGTGGTGAAAAACAGCTTATTGATGCTGTGATGAATCGTCAAGTGCCATCGGGTGCTCTACCTATAGAGGTGGGAGCAGTAGTTCAAAATGTTGGTACAGCGCTAGCAGTATATGAAGCTGTACAGAAAAATAAACCTTTAATAGAACGTGTTGTAACGGTGACAGGTAAGAGTGTTAAAACTCCTAAAAACTTCCTAACACGTATAGGTACACCTATCTCTCAGCTTATTGAAGCGGCAGGAGGTCTGCCAGAAAATGTTTCTAAAGTCATAAATGGTGGTCCTATGATGGGTCGTTCATGTTCAAATATTGAAGCACCTGTAACTAAAGGTTGCTCAGGTATACTTATGATGAATGATGAAGAGAGTAAACGTGTAGAGCCTAAAACGTGTATACGCTGTGCAAAATGTGTGAGCGTTTGTCCTATGGGGCTTGAACCTTATCTACTAGCAACTCTAAGCAATAGAAATATGTTTGCTGAACAAGAGGAACACAAAGTTACTGACTGTATAGAATGTGGCTCTTGTTCTTTCACTTGTCCTGCTAACTTACCACTTCTAGATGTTATAAGGTTAGGTAAGGGCGAGGTTATGAAGATTATTCGTTCAAGAAGCGCTAGATAATTAACTTAGGATAAAAAATTTGGTATATAGGGAATTTCAAGTTTATTCCCCATAAATATTTAATAAAAATGGATAAAAAATTAGTCGTATCACCATCACCACACATTCATTCGGGTGCTTCAACACAGAATTTAATGCGTGATGTAATAATTGCATTAGTTCCTGCATTTATTGTTTCTGTGCTTTTCTATGGCTTACCTGCACTTATAACAACTGCAATAGCTGTATGTTCAGCCGTAATTTTTGAGTTT
This sequence comes from Rikenellaceae bacterium, assembly GCA_044433415.1. Taxonomy (GTDB): domain Bacteria; phylum Bacteroidota; class Bacteroidia; order Bacteroidales; family Rikenellaceae; genus JAWXTP01. The sequence goes on along the minus strand of JAWXTP010000076.1, from coordinate 8,403 downwards.
TTAATCTCAAAGTATATTTTAAATGTTAAACCTTCAATATGTGATTATTCAGCAGCATTGACAGGTTTCTTATTAGCATTTAACCTTCCATCAGATATTTCTTGGTGGATAGTAGTAATTGGTTCTTTAGTAGCTATAGGCATAGCAAAAATGTCTTATGGAGGTCTTGGTAAGAACTTATTTAACCCTGCACTTGTAGGTCGTGTAGTGTTGCTTATCTCTTTCCCAGCACAGATGACAACTTTCTCTATGGTTCAAAACTCTGCTGAGGTAGATGCTACATCGGGTGCTACTTTCTTAACTTTTGTTAAATCAGCTGTAAGAAATGATATTCCTCTTTCTGAGGCTTTAGATAATATTGATATCTTTGAGATGTTAATAGGTAAACAAAGTGGATCTCTAGGAGAGATAAGTGCTATAGCTCTTCTACTAGGTTTTGCTTACCTTCTTTACCGTAAAGTTATCACTTGGCATATTCCAGTATCAGTACTTGGAGCAATGATAGTGTTTAGTGGTATTCTTTGGGCTGTAAATTCTGATGTATATCTTAACCCAGTTTATCAAATCGTAAGTGGTGGTGCTTTACTAGGAGCTATCTACATGGCTACAGATTATGTAACTTCACCTATGAACCCTAAGGGAATGATAATTTTTGGTGTAGGTATAGGTGTTATTACCATATTAATACGTACATGGGGTGCTTATGCTGAGGGTATGTCATTCGCGATACTTATCATGAATGCTGCAACACCTCTTATTAATAAGTACACACGTCCTAAGCGTTTTGGTGAAATTGTTAAATAATTAAAAGTACAAGAAAATTATGAAATCTTCATTAAAAAATATGGTTATGGTATTGATGTTAATTACATTAATCGCGTCTGCGGCAGTAGGCGTTGTTTTTCAACTAACAGAAGAACCTATTGAAGCAGCACGTAGTGCAAAAATCACTAACGCCATCAAAGAAGTGATGCCTGAGTTTGACGAAGTAAGCGAGGGTGAGACTCTTGAACGTGATGGTGGTGAGATGGTAGTTTATAAAGCTACTAAAGGCGGTCAAGTAGTTGGTTACGCTATTCAAACTTTCTCAAAAGAGGGTTATGGTGGTGAAATTAAACTTCTTATAGGTTTCCTTCCTGATGGCACTATTAACAAAGCAGCAGTAATCTCACATAAAGAAACTCCAGGTTTAGGAGATAAAATTGACAAGTCTAAATCTAACTTCTCACTACAATTTGAAGGTAAAAACCCAGCTAAATTTAAGCTAGGAGTTAAGAAAGATGGTAAAGGTGATGTTGATGCTATTACTGCTTCGACAATTTCGTCAAGAGCTTATGTTGATGCTGTTAAAAGAGCTTACGAGTTAGCAAAAGAACAAAAATAAATTAATAATAAAGTTATGAGTAACGTAAAAATATTAACTAAAGGTATCATAAAAGAGAATCCTGTATTCATTTTGCTACTAGGTATGTGTCCTACACTGGGTACTACAACATCGGCAATTAACGGTATGTCTATGGGGTTTGCGACTATGTTCGTATTGATAATGTCTAACATAGTAATTTCTCTTATTAAAAATTTAATTCCTGATAAGGTTCGTATTCCTGCATTTATTGTGGTTATCGCATCTTTCGTGACTGTAGTACAGTTGTGTATGGAGGCTTATCTTCCTGATGTTTACGCTACATTGGGAGTGTTTATTCCTCTTATCGTAGTAAACTGTATTATTTTAGGTCGTGCAGAGGCTTTTGCTTCTAAAAACACTCCTTTTAAATCTATGTTAGATGGTATAGGTATAGGACTTGGATTTACTCTTGCGCTAACTATGCTAGGTGCTACACGTGAGATTCTTGGTACTGGATCTATCTTTGGATTTAAATTCATCTCAGGTGATGCTATGCTTGTGTTTGTACTTGCACCAGGAGCTTTTATAGCTCTAAGTTATCTAATGGTGTTGTTCAATAAACTTAATAAGAAGTAGTTTTCTACTGATCTAATAAAAGCGGACAGTGGTTGTCGTTATTGACCGATTCAACAAACTATCGCTAAATATAAATTAAAAATGACACGAAAGTGTCGCAAAAGATTTAATTATGGAATTATTCTCAATTATAATAGGTTCAATATTTGTAAATAATATTGTCCTTGCGCAATTCCTTGGTATATGCCCTTTCTTGGGTGTGTCAAATAAAGTCTCCACATCACTTGGTATGGGTGGTGCTGTGACTTTCGTAATGACTATAGCATCTATCTTTGCTTACCTTGTACAAAACTGTATACTTGTACCTCTAGGTATAGAATACATGCAAACAATAGTGTTCATCCTTGTAATCGCTGCATTAGTACAGATGGTGGAAATTATGCTTAAGAAGTTAAGCCCTAGCTTGTATCAGGCTCTAGGTATCTTCTTACCTCTTATCACTACTAACTGTGCTGTACTGGGTGTTGCTATCCTTCTTGTACAAAAAGAGTACTCACTATTAGAGTCTGTAGTATTTGCAATTTCTACAGCTGTAGGTTTCACTTTAGCACTAACATTATTCGCAGGTATGCGTGAGCGTTTAGAACTTACTGACCTACCTAAAGCTATGAAAGGTATTCCTGTAGCTCTTTTGACTGCTGGTATTCTTGCTATGGCCTTCATGGGATTCTCAGGTTTAGTGTAGGTAAAGAAATTAATAAGAAGGTGACTTTTGAATGCACAAAATAAACAATCAACCCCTGTTACAGAACGTGTAACAGGGGTTGATTGTTACTGGCACTCGCGAAGTGCCTATCCTTACAATAAGTCTATATGTATAAGTAGTTTATACTGAAACCAATTGAATTGTGTCCGCACTGCGGACATAATTGGAAAAGTATGTTAGTATTATACAGACGGCACGTAGTGCCTTATATGTGGGCAGGCATAAAGGCTGCCCCTACAAAAGGTCGTGTCGTTATTAGGTATTTAGTCTGGATTGAAACTAGCTTGATGCACCGTTAATCATTATTTTATTATCATTTCTCCACTGTGCAGGTGACACACCTTCTGTTTTAGTAAATGTTTTGATAAAAGCATTAGGTGAATATCCAACCATACTTGCTATTGTGGTAGATGATAACTCTTCGTCTTTCATTAGTAGCTCCTTAGAGTATTCAATACGCTGAGAGGCTATCCAAGCTCTAAAAGAGAGATGGTAGAATGTATTGATATATGATGATAGGTAGGTTCTATTTGTGTTGAGTTCTATAGCTAAATCATCTAAGGTCAAGCCTTGCTGAGTAAAGCCTTTATTCTCAATCCACTTATCTAATTTTAACTTAACAATCTTACTTTTTCGACTATCAGCCTCGATTATTTCGTTTTTTTGATGTTCAGTATTATTCGACGACGTGTCTTCATGTTCACTGGACAATAATAACATCTTCATCTTTGCAATATTTATCATGTAATTTTGAAGTGAGATAAATATATATGTAAAGATTGATAATCCTAAAAAGAGATAGAGAGATATAAATGAGACTTCTGTTGCAAAGGATAAAATTGCAACAGCAAGTACCAATAAAATTGTTATGTATATAGTTATTGGTATCCAAACCAATAGCCTGCTGATATTATCAGAGTAGTAGTTGTCAGCCTTTGTGATAGTTTTACGGTATAATCTGTAAAATTGCACAGTCAAGAAAATCACATTTACTGTAAAAAATATTGCAGCAGCTATAAGCGTAATATGTTGTACCTCTTGAGGAATAAAGAAGTAGTTAACAGTAAGTACCATACCCAAACATATAGTGCATAGTGCAATCTCCTTTAGACTTTTACGAAAAGGATATTCACTTTGAATTAATGATGAGAATATCACGGATAAGAGCATACTTCCAGTGGTGATATATAACAAACAAAGTGATGACGCTAATAATGGATTTTGATGTCTCAAGTCGAAATTCCAGTGAACTAGCAAACAGGTTGACAATACAATCATCATAGACCCAAATATTCTTCGTGCAGCTATATAATTTTGATATTCCTTACCTTTTGGAGAGATGGTAAGAAAAGAGAATAGTCCATAAGCATACATCACAAAAGATGATGTAAATAACATATTTTTAAACAATAATGGCTCCATATTTATCTAAATTTTAATGGTTAGTGATTAGTGATTAATGAGCGACAAGCGTGGAAGAATTGTTACCTGGGTCAAGGTCAGGCAGGGTCGAACAGGGTCAGGCTGGGTCGCGACAAGCGTGCAAATATTTCACAGAATTTTCTCAAAATCTTCTCAAAATCTTTAGTCGCTTGTCGCGACCCCTATGACCTCTTTGACCCCTTTGACCCTTATGACCCTCCAGTAATCTTTCAAGCGATCTTTCCACGCTTGTCGCCTAATTAATCACTAATCATTCATCATTCATCATTTTTTTTTATTTTCGCTTCTCCATTGAGTAGGTGTCATGCCCTCAGCTTTAGTGAATGTTTTGATGAAAGCATTAGGTGAATATCCAATCATAACAGCTATTGAGGCAGATAATAAATCTTCATCTTGCAGTAGTTTTTTGGAGTACTCAATGCGCTGAGAGGTTATCCAAGCCCTAAACGTAAGATTGTAACATTCGTTGATATATGATGATAGATAGGTTCTGTTTGTGTTGAGCTCCGTCGCTAAATCGTCTAAGGTCAAACCTTGCTGAGTAAAGCCTTTATTCTCAATCCACTTATCTAACTTCTTCTTAACAGCCTTGCTATCTCGACACTTCATCTCGATGGTGTCACTATATAGTTGTTCTGTACTACTTAGAGCTATGTTTTCATGTTCGCTGGTCAATAAAATCATCTTTATCTTTGCTATATTCATCATGTGATTTTGGAGCGATATAAATATAGATGTGTAAATTAATATCCCCATAAGTAGAAAGAGAGGAATGATTGAAACGTTTGTTATAAATGATAAAATATAGATGGCGAACGCCAATAAAAGGGTTACATATATAGTTATTGGTATCCACTTAAACAGTTTGTTTATATTATCGGAGTAGTAATTTTCAGCCTTTCTTAAGGTTTCGCGATAGAGCCTATAAAATCGTACAATTAAAATAGTAGCTGTAATTATATACAATATTGCAGCAGCTATAAGTGCAATATGTTGTGCTCCTTCTGGAATAAATAGATAGTTAACTGTAAGCAGGATTACTAAGCATAAGGTACATAGTGCAGCTTCCTTAAGCCTCTTGCGGAAAGGGTAGTCGCTCTGAATTAATGACGAGAATATTATTGCAAAAATCATACTTCCAGGGGTGAAGTAAAGCAAACAAAGTGATGTTGCTAGTAACGGATTCTGCTGTCTCAAATCGAAATGCCAGTGCCCAAGCAAGCAGGTCGCCACAAAAATCATGTACGCCCCAAATATTTCTCGTGCCACCCTGTAATTATAATATTCCTTACCTTTTGGAGAGATGGTAAGAAAAGAAAATACCCCATAAGCATACATCACAACAGATGATGCAAACAACATGTTTTTTAACAATAATAGCTCCATAATTTAATAATAATTGTCCTATATTTATTTAAGTATTGCGCAAATCTAATAAAAAAACATTAAAAAAACAAAAAAATGATAAGTTATCCAAACAACAAAAAGTTATCCAAACAACAATTTTAGCTATCCAATCAACAAAAAAAGTTATCCAAACAACAAAAAGTTATCCAAACAACAATTTTTGCTTTAAACTACTAAATTTGCTTAGATGCAGCATGTTGTAATTTTGAGGGAATTGTATTACATTTGAGGATGAAAATTATAGGTGATAACTAAGAATTACCCCCCTATGTAAATTAAAATTTTAATTAAATATATAAGCATGAAGAAATTATTTTTATTTTTCACATTTCTGCTTCTAGTGGCTTCCTGTCATAAGGACACTTTCATAACTATCAATGGTGAGAAGGTGACTTTTACGGCAACGGTTGTCGAAGCAGAAACTAAGGCTTCTTTGAAGTCCACATGGAAAGATGGCGATGAGGTTGCTCTCTTTGTTAATGGAGATGTTAATGGTGATGATAGTAAAATCTATCGTTACTCGGTTGCAGAAAATGGAGCTATGACTCTACAAGGAGATAATGAAGACTTTGTCATTAAAGTAGGTGATGACGTTACGTATACAGCCTACTATCCTTATGATGAAATTCTCACCACACTTAGTGAGTATGAGGCATGTTGTTCAGCAGGAGAGATAGACTACATGAAAGTTGTAGCGGTATCATCTGAAAAAGAAGTTACTTTACAATTCGAACATCGCTTAGCGGCGCTATGTTTTGATTTTGCTGTAAATGGTACAATTATCGACCCTGAGGTTTACCTTGCATTAGATGGGGATTTAGACAATCCTATAACTCTTGATTTAACAGAGTATGAAGGTACTGTTGTTAGTAATCAGCATATGTTAGTAAACTACTTTGTGGAAAGTGGCACGGAGCTTAACGGTGCACTTATCAAAATAGAACACAGTGAAAGTTTTGTATTTATTAATTCGCTTTATTTAGAAGAAGGGTATTCGATTGAAAATGGTAAGTATTACTCATTCTCGTATACTATAGAAGGTTCAGGTACCGAGGAAGATCCAAGTATGATTTATACAGTTGATCACCTGCGTGCATTAGCTACAGGAGAATCAGATTTGAGTCTGTACTATAAGTTAGCTAATGATATAGATTTTAAAGAAGAAGAGTTTACTCCTATAGGTACTAGCTCAGCTAAATTCACAGGAACCCTTGATGGTGATGGTCACTCTATCAAAAATCTAAAAGTAGATGGTTCTTCTGCTGGTCAAGGTCTGTTTGCTTACACTAATGGAGCTACAATTAAAAATCTTAAAGTAGGTGGAGCAGTGACAGGCAGTGGTGGAAATGTAGGGCTAATCATAGGTCATGCTACTAATACAACTGTGACAGACTGTGAAACTTTAGAAGGTTCAACTGTAACAAGTTCTTCGGGAAATAATACAGGAGGTATAGTAGGTTATGCTTCAGGAGCTATGTTTACTAGTTGTACAAATAATGCAATCATTAGCGGACAAGGATACAGTGCTGGTATTCTAGGTCATTGTGATAGTAACACCATTATCTTTGATAACTGTGTTAATACAGCTAGTGTTACAAGTAATGGTCAAGTGTTTGCAGCAGGTATTGTAGCTAAAATGTACTCAAATAGTACAATGACAAACTGTTCAAATAGTGGAGAAATCACAGGAACAAATAATTATACAGGTGGTTTGATAGGTGCAAATTCTGGCGGAACTATTAGTAATAGTTACAACCTAGGAACAGTTTATGGAGCATCAAACGTCGGAGGCGTAGTAGGAATCCACGAGTCTAGTGCTACAATGATAGGCTGTTATAGTGCAGCTACTACAATATCTGGAACATCAAATGTTGGAGGTGTTGTAGGTCAGAATAGTTCTTCTACTATATATTATAGTTTTTATGATTCAGAAGTCTGTACTGTAAATATAATTACGGATGAAACAGAAGATATTAGCACAGGGGCAGTAGGCGCCAGTACAGGTACTTTACTAAGCGTTGAGGGGAAATCAACCAGTGAGATGTGTTCAGTAGATTTTAAAGACCTACTTAATAATGTTGCTGTTTATTATAACTCAACTACACCTGTAGTTGCTGCATGTGCATGGACTCTTTCTACAGGTAGTTACCCAACACTAGATTTTGAAAATGCACCAACGGAGATTGAATATACCGTTGATTCAAATACTGATTTAGCTTGCTTAAGTGGTGAATACGAGGTATATACAGCCGATGGTCTACAAGCCTTTTCAGATCTTGTTAATGGAAATTCAAATACAACAGGCGCAACTTGTGTAGGAAGTATAGCAAACTTTATTTTTGGTAAAGTTTATAATACTGTAGATGCTAAGTTGATGAATAACATAGAGTTTAGCTCTGGAGATTTGTTTACTCCTATAGGTACAAGCTCAGCTAAATTTACAGGTAATTTTGATGGTGATGGTTACGCTATCACAAATTTAAAAGTTACAGGTTCTTCTGAGGGTCAAGGTCTGTTTGCTTACACTAATGGAGCTACAATTGAAAATCTTAAAGTAGGTGGTACGGTAACAAATAGTGATGGTGGAAATGTAGGGCTAATCATAGGTCATGCTACTAATACAACTGTGACAGACTGTGAAACTTTAGAAGGTTCAACTGTAACAAGTTCTTCGGGAAATAATACAGCAGGTATAGTAGGTTACGCTTCAGGAGCTATGTTTACTAATTGTACAAATAATGCAACAATTAGCGGACAAGGATACAGTGCTGGTATTCTAGGTCATTGTGATAGTAACACCATTATCTTTGATAACTGTGTTAATACAGCTAGTGTTACAAGTAATGGTCAAGTGTTTGCAGCAGGT
>JAWXTP010000075.1:0-13921 GCA_044433415.1 Rikenellaceae bacterium | reverse complement strand
CTACCTTTGCCTTAAACTCGGCGGTGTGTCGCTTTCTCATTATTCCCTGTTGTTATGACACAAAGATACGAATTATTTCTATCTTAACTTGCTGTCTTAATTTGGGGTAGTATTATAGAGGCGATTTAAAGGATTACTTCGAAGTTGTTGACAAAGAATACACTCTTACTGACAATATGTTTGGCAAAATGATCACAGTCGAGCTTAGAAAAACCCAAGAAACACCTTTTGACAAGTCAACTACAACTACCTATGGCACATCTGGTTATGATGTACATAGATTCATAGGTTATGGCATCAAAATCTTCGACAAAGAAGACAACATCATTGAGCAATCTCCTGCAACGGCAGACGGAACGCAAGGACCATACAGTCGTGACGATGTATTAATTTTTTTAACCATAGAAGTTGGAGAAACAAGCATTATCAGATGGACACTTGACACTGACGATGAAAAAATATTAGAAACATTTAGCTCTTTTGAGATTACCTCTGCAACAGAAGATGTAAGCAACACTTCATCTAATTGGGGTACTCAAGAGAAAACTTCTGCTGAGCCTAAAAAGAACGATAAAAAAGCGTCCGGCAGCTCAAACTGGGACTCAATATTAAACGACTATGAAAAATATGTTGACGACTATATTAAGGTAATCAAAAAAGCGAACAATGGTGATATGGATGCACTTATAGATGCCGCTTCAATGTTAGAAACAGCACAATCATTGAGTGAAAAATTAGAAAATGCTGAAGATGACCTATCATCTACTCAACTGTCACGTTATGCAAAAATTACATCAAAAATAGCAACTGCACTATATTAACCTTCAAAATTAAATAACATGAAAACGCTTAAAATCAAACAAGCATTTGTCGAATCATACGCATTTGCATTGAAAAATATCCCGTCAATTTTTGGCAGTGCAATACTATGGTTATTAACGATTTGGATTCCATACATTAATGTCGGCACAACCATAGCAATGGCAAATCTTCCTATCGAGCTAGCAAATGGCAATATAATGAATCCTCTGTCAATTTTCGCGGCAAAATACCGCAAAAAAATGGGAGATTATCTTATCATTAGCTCAATCTCAGCAACTGCTCTTATCGGAGCGCTTTGTTTTATGATTATCCCTGCTTTTATTCTAGCAATGGCATGGAGCGTAGCTATTTATGTAATGATCGAATGGGATAAAAACCCTGTTGAATCACTTAAAATTAGCAATAACTTGACATACGGTAGTAAATGTAAAATATTCGGACTTAACCTCCTAGTATTATCAGGTTTTTCTTTAATCACAATTATTCTTCTACTAATTACACTAAAAATAAATAATATTGTTGTTCTTGTTATTGTAGCAATATTTTTACTATCATTACTTATAGGTCTTTTACTATCTATGAGAGCTGCTATTTGGCGTCAATTACGTGAAAACAGATCAGTCTGCGAGAAATAACATAAGCCTAATACATAAAACAATACCCCACAAAATTTGGTAGTTTGGAAAACTTTTCTTAGGTTTGTGATGCCTGTCAAATGACGGGTTTACATATTGATGAAAGTGTTTAGCTTTTATCCTTGAGGGGGAAATCTGGTAAATTTCAATCGCATCAGGGATAGACAATTCAAACACCAAATCACTTGCTACGCATGTATTTCTTTACATACGTTCAGGTGTGGGGTATTGTTTATTTGATGCAAGGTCTTACCAGAGCCTCCTCTCAGATAACATTCGACTCCGCACCTTCTTTTTTTTCTGTCATTTTACATACTAGGTGAGTCGACAAGTTTTTGATTGATACATTAACTTTAATAACTTAAATAAATAAAATTATGAAACTAAAATTAATTATTTTGACCCTACTATGTATTGGCGGAATCGAAGTTCATGCTCAAAACAGAAGTACAAGCACAAAAAGCAGAGAATTTTCAACCCCAGACGAATTTGCTGTTACTCCCGTAAAAGAAACTTATAGCTATTATGAAGATGAAAGCGGAAACTACATTAAACACGGTAGTTACAGCTTAGTTGGACAAAAAGATGAAAAAATAGTAAGAGCTTACAAATCAGCACAGCAAAAATGCACTTTTTCCTTAAAAGCAAATTATAAAGATGGGTTGCTAAATGGTGCTGTCACAGCATCTCACACAAGCACTGCAACCGCATCTGACCGTTTAGCTAGTGCATCTTTGACAACTGTACTTAAAGAAAATTTTTCTGGTAATTATGTTAACGGTTTACCTCATGGAAAATGGACGTTTACTAGAACACGAGATGGGAAAACATTAACTTCAGTTAATATAAACTTCAATAACGGTGTAATGATTGGAGATTATTTAGTAACAGCAGAAGCAAACACTGGAGAGATTATAAAAACACAGGGTAAACTTGACAACGATGGATTTTTAATCGGCAAATGGACAAGTGTCGGTACTGTTACAGATAGACAAGAAAACTATGATAGAGGTGTTGAATTATCCAGAATCTCTCGTAACACTGACGGCAGTACAAAAAGCTCTAGTAGTATTGATCCAGAAATAAAAGAAGTAGCTTACAAATTTATTAATAGAGAAGCGACTCTTGACGAATTAAGTCAAATGGGTTATCCACAATATATAACAGATGAAGGGAAACGTGGAACTTTAAACGGCTACAGCCTGTGTTTCTCTAATTTCCTTAGAATAAAAGACTTAACAGGGCGCATGAAAAACGATATGGAGAATGGTTTTTATAACAAGATTACTGACGAGCCAAAAATCGTAATAGGTAGAGCAGTTATGTTCCATAAAATTGGAATTATGACAGATGAACTACACAATGCTATGCTTGCAAAACAGGGACTTAATATAGAAGCCGATTCAATTCTCGTTAATAATATCAAATCGGGTGATGCTAAAAATCCTACATATTTTAACATTCATACAGCATCAAAAGTTAGACCTTATGAATATTTTGGATATACTAGCTATGTTGAATTATCATGCGGAGAAAAATTCCCATTGATGCAATATTATATGACAGAAGATCAATATACACGAGGTAAAAAAATGTATAATGAATATTACGAAGAGAAGAGACGTATTGAAGCAGAAGCAGCAGCAGCAAAGAAACGTGAGGAAGAGCTTATAAAAAAGACAAGAATAGAGGTGCAGCGTAAAATAAACTCAGTCGGAAACTATAAAAGTAGTGACTCTAACAAAAAAGATAAAAGAAAAATATTCGAATACTTTAAATCAATATCAAATGATATCTCCTGGGCAAGTCTTGAAGAATGTTCAGATCTTGATTTGATTGCAGATAATGTGCAAAAGATTTTGGAACTAGATGATGTCAAAGAAATATCAATATTTATTCATGAATATAATAAATATGACATACTTTTAAACTATAACCTTCCAGATTCTGTAGCCCCAAGACGAGCAGTTAAAGATACAGATAAAAGAAGAGAAGATGCCGAAAAATCGGTCGGCAATAATATTGCTAGAAATATTATTCGTGATATTGCAGAAATCACAGGAAGCGGATTTAATAGGTCATACCTAGATTACCGTGACGCCAAAGAAGATGAAGTATTAGTGTCACTTAAAACAGGATGTAACAAAGAGTTTCTTCGTTTGTACATGATGATTTACAATGCATATAATAGAAATAGTATTAATGACTATGATATGATGCTAAGAGTAAATCTAACTATGAAAACTTTACATAGCAATAAGATTAAAAGCAGTTCTAATGCTAGAAAAGCAGCTAAAGAAATTCAAACATACGATGATGCTGTTAACTTCTTCACAAATGACGCAATGAATCTATGTGAGTTTAATACTACATCAAGCTCACAATCAAGTTCTAAGTCAAGTTCAATAAAAGTTCCATCTGTTGCTGGCAGCCTAATGAAAGTACTGAGATAATAAAATATAGTATTTTCTACTAGTTAATGTAATTTTAAAAATATAATAAACCCTAAATAAACAGAGGGTAACTTACAAAAACTAACTAAATGAAAGATAAAAACTGGAAACAGTATTAATCATCACTAAATTTAGACACAGAGCGGCTGATAACTGCTCTGTGTCACAAATTATTAACCAATAAAAACTTAAAACTATGGGATTTTACGAAAATATTTCAGATGAAAATAGAGATGCTTTTATGGAGCATTTAGAAGAGCGTAGAAAAGAAGGCAATGCATTAACTGACAAGCAAGGTGCGGTATACAGTCCTGACTTTACAAAGCTGCTTAGACTGAGCAAGGAATACAAAGAAGAAAGCTATGCTGTGCCAATAGGGATAATGAGCATAGGTAAGAACGCATTCTTTATGTGCGAAAACCTAAGTTTAATCGTTATCCCTAACTCGGTGGAGACTATCGACAATGATGCTTTTAAAGGGTGTGGTGATACGTTGAAATATATCGTTATGCCAGAGAGATTTAAAGAAAAACCTCTTTACACACCACTATACACTATACGTCTTTTCTTCTAGGATGAAAACATCACAAAGCCAAGCCCCGAGAAAAACCGAAGAGACTACGCAGTACTACGATTTCGTGGGAGACCCGAACGACTGCGACGAGCATAACTAACTTATAAAAACAAAACTATTATGAAGAAAGAAAAAATCATCTTACTCAACAAGATGTACAGTGGCACATACCTTACAGATGGCAATCTGGGTCACGAAGTGATAAACCTTTACAAGAGTGATAATGGGAAGAATTATATATACCTTCTTTCTGATGGTAAACTAAAAAAAGAATACAGCGGCAGAATTTCGTGTGTGTTACTTGTAAAGCAACATGAAAATCACCTCATAGAAATACTTGGTAAGGCAACAGGTATTGAAGAGATATACAGCGAAGAAAAAAAGGATAAAGAGTATCAAAAAAATTACATTATAAAAGAAAACATCAGATATGGAGGTGTTTTACTGAGCAACATATTCCAAGGCGATGATTATCAAGACATCTGTATCACTTTCAAAGCCGACAAGGTTGTTGTGCCTAAAGAACCTATATATATTCAATATGCAATGGGTGCAAACAAAGATCTCCCAATCCTCGTGGATATTAATCGAGGACAGTCTTCACATCAATTTGTCAATGAAAGCAATGAAGAGGCTTACAAGACTCTATCTGAAATAATCAATGACTCTGATTCGTGGGGTGATGAGGTTAAAACAGTAGATGAAACCGAAAAAAGTATGGTGGACATACCTCCTTACACTATCTTCGACATTTGCCGCACATCTTACAGCGAATTAGCATATTCGAGTGGACTAGGATACTTTCTGCGTAAGTACAAAGAGTTTGCAGATACGTTTTTAAGCGAAGTGCTAAAAATTAATAGCGTTTTGTCTAATGACTACACGGTTCATTTAGAGACTGTTTACCGTATAGACATATTCATCACCGACAAAGACAAAAACATCATCATCGAAAATAAGATTAAATCTGGAATCAATGGTGTCTACACTGATAAGCAAAAAAAAGATAAAGACAACCAGTTAGAGAGGTATTATAAAGACGTGTGTGGTGACAAGCAGTTAAAGAACAAAAAAACCTATGCTTATCTATTAACTCCCAATTACAATGATATAGATATTAGCAATCTGAATCCTAATTATGGATATAAAACGATAAAATATAGCGACCTTCATAAAGTAATGAAAAGCTGTAGCGCATACGAAAACGATTCAGACTTTAAGATTTTTACAGATGCCATAGAAAAGCACACCTCAAAATACGATAATGAGTTGCGAGACGAAATGTTTAGAATATTCGCTAAACGATTAAGTTCTGCAAAAAAATAATTAATAAAGTGATTTTACACATAAACCGAATTGCAATATTCTTTTGCTAAATATAAAGACAAAAATAAGGTTATTTTGTTAAGTCAAAATAACCTTATTTTTATATCCGTTTTTATTATTTTAGAATAAAAGAAATTTAGTCTACCACGAACCGCCAGCTCCGCCGCCGCCGAAGCCGCCACCACCAAAGCCGCCAAATCCACCACCAAAACCGCCATTTTGACCACTTCCACCTCGATTATTACCACCAAAGATGATAAAACCACCACCTCTAGGGTAAGTATTGTAGCCTCCGTGTGTAAATGTGCCACTAGTTTTGGTTCTAAAAAAGAACATCATAATCGAGACAATTACGATAAGAATTAGCGCAAAACCCTCGGCAAACAATCCATTTCTTTGGATGTCGTCAGCCGTGTATTCGCCTGTAGATAACTTCATTAGGTCAGAAACGCCTGCTTGAACACCCGAATAATAGTCATTCTTCATAAAATAAGGAATGATGTTATACTCAATTATTCGCTTGGTTATTGCATCAGGAATTGCTCCTTCAAGCCCATAGCCAACAGCGATGAAAATCTCACCTTTTGTAGCGTTTTTTGGCTTAATTAGCATTAAAATGCCGTTATCTTTACCTTTTTGACCTATGCCCCACTCCTCCGCTGTACGTATTGCATACTCTGATGCCGCATAACCATTTAGGTCATTAACGGTCAAAACGGCTATCTGTGTAGAGGTCGTATCGTTAAAATTTCGTAGTGTAGTTTCTAGTCTGTTTAACTGACTGTTAGAGAAAACTCCTGCATAATCACTTACCATCTTTCCACTCATAGGTTGCACGAAATCAGACCCATACGCAGAAATTGCAACCATTACAGAAGCAAAAATTAACGTTAAAATATAAGATATTCTTTTCATTTTACTCTTCAAAAGATATTTCATTAGACAATTCATTCACATCATCATCTTGATATGGGAAATACTGCTTCAATTTTTCACCTACTAAATGACACGCTAGGCACAGCCCCTCAGGCAATTCTCCTTTCTTAAACAACTCAGCCATAGCAAGATACACAGAATCCCAGAACCCCTCAGGAACAACTTCATTGATGCCCTTGTCGCCTAAAATTGCCACTTTTTTATCCCCTATAGCAAGATAAATCAAGACACCATTGCGAAGCTCTGTTTTCTCCATTTCTAATTTGTTAAAAACCGCCACTGCCCTATCTAGAACGTCGATTTTACACTTATTTTCAATGTGAATACGCAACTCTGCTGAACTGTTTAATTCGGCAGATTCTATAGCTGAAACTATATCTGCTTTTTGTTTATCTGTAAAGATATTTTTAACACTCATAGTATGTTTTTTTTACTAAAATTGAACTTGAGGAGCTACTTCGCTACCGCTAACTGCCTCAAAATAAGCACGTGACTCAAATGAGAACATACTTGCAATCAGATTACGTGGGAACGTACGAATATAGGCATTATACGCCTTTACAGCCTCATTAAACTTACGTCTTTCAGTAGAAATTCTATTCTCTGTGCCCTCTAATTGTGCTTGCAACTCTAAAAAGTTCTGATTAGCCTTTAAATCTGGATAATTTTCAGTGATAGCCAACAACTTACCTAGTGCAGATGTAAGTTCACCCTGTGCTTCAGTATATTTTTTGATAGATGCTTCGTCAAGATTCGTAGGATCAATCGTGATTTTTGTAGCGTTAGAACGTGCCTCTACAACAGCCTCTAAAGTCTCCTTTTCGTGTGAGGCATAGCCCTTTACGGTGTTCACAAGGTTAGGAATTAGATCTGCACGACGCTGATATTGATTTTCAACTTGACTCCAAGCTGCATTGATTTCTTCATCCATTGTCACCATGGTATTATAACCACAAGATGGCATCAACAACACTGTACAAACCGCCAATAAAAAGAATTTGATTTTGTTTTTCATAATTTTATAATTTTAATTTTCATAGTACTCTACAAATATACATAAAATTATAGTATAAACCACATTTTATCCATTTTTCACATAAAAAACAGTGTAATTTATGGTCAGTTTTCACGTTAAATAAGGTGAAAACAGGTCAAAAATGGCTATTTTCTAATTAAAATTAAAGAATATTTTTGTATTCAGAAAAAAAGTATTACTTTTGTGTGCCCGTTTATATAGAGTTGGATCATATAAACTATAAGTATTAATTAAAAAAACGTAAAAAACAGTGGATTCATTAAGCTACAAAACAATCTCTGTGAACAAAGCGACAGCTCAAAAAGAATGGATTCTTATTGACGCTAACGATCAAGTATTAGGTCGTCTTGCTAGTCAAGTTGCTAAAATTCTAAGAGGCAAAAACAAGCCTTGTTTCACTCCTAACTGTGACGCTGGCGATAATGTTATCATTATCAACGCTGACAAAGTGAAACTAACAGGTAAAAAAATGACTGACAAACAATACGTTCGTCACACAGGTTACCCAGGTGGTCAAAGATTTGCTACTCCAGCAGATTTCTTAAGCCGTAAACCTGAATTTGTAATCTTTAAAGCAGTTAAAGGTATGTTACCTAAAAACCGTTTAAGTTCTGCTCTTCTTCGCAATCTTAAGGTTTACGCTGCTGCTGAGCACCCACATGAGGCTCAGTCACCAAAAGAAATTAAACTAAACGAGATTAAGTAATTATTATGGAAGTAGTAAACACAGTAGGACGTAGAAAAACAGCCGTTGCACGCGTTTACGTTAAAAACGGTAGCGGTAAAATCACAATCAATTCTCGTGATTTACAAGTATATTTCCCTTTGGAAATTTTTCAGTATGTTGTGAAACAACCTTTACTTGTAACAGAGAATGTAGAAAATTTTGATATCAAAATCAACCTTGACGGTGGTGGTATCAAAGGACAAGCAGAAGCTGCACGTCTTGGTATTGCGAGAGCATTATGCGAGATTAACGCAGATTTCCGTCCAATCCTTAAAAAGAACGGATTCTTAACACGTGATGCTCGTAAAGTTGAGCGTAAAAAACCAGGTCAACCAGGTGCACGTGCAAAATTCCAATTCTCAAAACGTTAATATTTTTTATCTCGTCCTATCGCCTAAAGAATGGGTTTCAAATTATCGGACTGCATAACGCACTACTTGATGATTGCCCCTTTAGAAAAATTCCTCAGATGATGCTCACCGTATCCTACTCGGGGAATTGATGTAAGAGTAAAAGATTTAAAAAATCTAAAAGAAATGTCAAAAACAGATTTCAACCAATTATTAGAAGCAGGTGTACACTTTGGTCACCTTAAGAAAAAGTGGAATCCAAAAATGGCTCCTTATATTTTCATGGAGAAAAATGGTATCCACATTATCGACCTTCACAAAACTGCGGTTAAACTTGACGAAAGTGCTGCAGCTTTAAAACAAATAGCAAAATCAGGTCGTCGTATACTTTTCGTTGCAACAAAAAAACAAGCTAAAGATGTTGTTGCAGAGAAAGTATCAACAGTTGGTATGCCTTATGTTACTGAGCGCTGGCCAGGTGGTATGCTTACTAACTTCCCTACTATACGTAAGGCTGTTAAAAAAATGGCAACTATCGATAGATTAACTAACGATGGTACTTACAACAACTTCTCTAAAAGAGAAAAACTTCAAATTAGCCGTCAACGTGCTAAACTTGAAAAAAACCTTGGTTCTATTGCTGACCTAACACGTCTTCCAGCAGCTCTTTTCGTAATCGACGTACAAAAAGAAGCTAATGCAGTGAAAGAAGCTAAGAGATTGAATATTCCAGTATTTGCAATGGTTGATACTTGTTGTGATCCAACACCAATAGACTACGTAATCCCTGCAAATGACGATGCTTCAAAATCTGTAGCTATCATTCTTGATGTTATTACAGGCGCAATCGCTGAAGGTATTGCTGAGCGTAAAGCTGAAAAAGAAAAAGAAGCTCCTGCTCGTAAAGAAGCTAAACCTCGTGCAAAAAAAGCTGCTAAAACAGAAGAACCAGTTGCAGAAGCTGCTGAGTAATTCTAAACTTATAATAGGTTAGCTTCTTAATGGAGCTAACCTTATTCTTATTTTTAAACTTATTTTATATAGTAAAATAATGGAAATTAAAGCTGCAGACGTAGCAAAACTACGTAAAATGACTGGTGCTGGTATGATGGATTGCAAAAAAGCTCTTCAAGAAGCTGAAGGCAATTTTGACCGCGCTCAAGAAATTATTAGAGAAAAAGGTAAACTTATCGCTAGCAAACGTGCTGAGAGAGAAGTTTCTGAAGGTACTGTTGTTATCAAAAACGAAGGTACTAAAGCATATATGCTTTGCCTAGCTTGTGAAACTGACTTCGTTGCTAAAAACGAATCTTTCGCTGCTACTGCAAACGAAATCTTAGATATCGCTGTTGCTAACCAAGCTGCTGACCTAGAAAGCCTAAAAGCTATCACTGTAGGTACTCAAACAGTTGCTGAGTTAGTTACTGAAAAATCTGGTCAAACAGGTGAGAAAATCGAAATCGCTTACTACGCTTGTATCGAAGCTGCTTACATCGCATCTTACGTTCACTTCAACGGTAAACTAGGTACTCTTATCGGTTTCAACGAAGCTGTTAGCGAAGAAGTAGGTAAAAATGTTGCTGTTCAAGCTGCTACTATGGCTCCTATCGCTATCTCTAAAGATGATTGCGATGCTGCGGTTATCGAAAAAGAACGCCAAATCGGTCGTGAGCAAGCTCGTCTTGATGGTAAACCAGAAGCTATGCTTGACAAAATCGCTGAAGGTAAAGTAAACAAATTCTTAGCTGATAACACTTTACTTAACCAAGCATCTATCGACGATAACAAAACTACAGTTGCTAAATATATCACTAGTAACAACGCTAACGCAACAGTTGTTGCTTACAAACGTTTCTCTTTAAACGACTAATTTTTAGTCAACAAGAGGTAGTTTATTGATAAAAAAGACAAATGGGGTTTCCTGTTTGTCTTTTTTTGTGGGTAAAATTAATTGTTAATTACAAAAGCTAAGAAATTAGTGGATTCATATAAGATTTAAGGGGACACCTAAGGTGAGGAATTAGATAGAAACTAGAGGTTACGCAAGCGTGGAAAGATTACTGCATAGAGGTAGTGCTACTGAGCCTGATAAAGTTGACTGGGTCGTGCAGGGTCGTAAAGGGTCTTGCAGGGTCAAACAGGGTCGCGACAAGCGACTAAATAATAACAAAATTCTATAATTATGTAGTCGCTTGTCGCGACCCAGTTTGACCCAGTACACCCTGTTTTAAAATAGCTGCGGAATATGTTCACCGATCTTAATATAGTAGTGCCTAAAGGGTCTTTTTCTGCTTTACCCTTAAAACTGTTATATGCTGAATACATGCCCCAACACCACTCGTAAACATTACCACTCATATCATAAATATCTAACTCATTAGGATACTTTTGCCCTCAACATAAGCCATAGGTATAAATTCTAAATCAATTTCGGTTCTTGTGAAGTATAAAACACTTCCTATAACAACTAACAACAATGCAATCACTGGAATTATAACTGATAAAACTAAATTAATGCTTCTTTTGGTGTTTTCCGCATGCCCCTCTACTCCATCATTGAGTAATCCATATTCTACATACTCTAGGACACAGTAAACAGTGTTGTTTTCCTCAAAGATATCAAGTATATTAACCACATGCGTACACCTTAAGTCAGTGATACTTTGCGCTTCATTGATGTATTTCTGCTTCTCCTTAGCAACATAATTGTAATCCGCTAAAGATGCTACAGAAACATGTGATGCCCCTTTCTTACGGTCACTAAAGCCTTTCATGAAGAATTCCTTAATAATAATCTTTTGTGCTTTGGTAATTGAAACCATATCCTTACACTGAACAGCCTTGTACTCAGCAGAATATGTTATATCATAAATTCCTTGTCCTAAGAAATTTAATATTCGGTATTTACCACCTTTTAAAAATGTGTTTGCTCCTAAGTACATAATTAACCCTTTAATAATTAAACTGACAAAAATATATTTATCGCATTTATAAAAATCTAAATTTCCAATAATACGCAATAACTTTATGGGTTAAATATAATACTTTTATTTTAAATAACATACTTTTTATTAATTTTTCACATAAAAAAAAGTTATTTAACTAAAATCACTTACTTTTTATTTAAATTATGGTTCAATAAAACGCAAAAAAAGGTAACCGAAATTTGTCGTAAATAAATTTTGGTTACCTTTTTAGGTTTATTATAGCTACATTTATTACTCGCTAATCATAGACTTATATTTAGCATAACTTACTCGTTGTGTTGCCTTAGCTGTGCATAAATCACTCATAGCCTTCTGCCATAGAGCTTGTGACTCTAGGTAATCAGCTATAGTTTCCATACCCTTATCATACTGATTTTTACTAAGGCGCATATTTTCTTCTGCTTGGCGGACAGACTCCTCAGTAAGCTGAACTTCTAAAACAGACTCATTATAAGTATTAACTGTTTGTAATAATTCTAGCTGCATCTTCTGTGTTAGATCTTCAAGTTGGTACTGAGCCATGTTTATCTCGCGCTGTTTAGCTGAGCTTTTGCGCTTACCCTCACCCCAATGGAAAATAGGAACACTCACCATAACACCACCCGAAAAATTAGCCCCACCAAATAGTGTACTTCCATTAAGCGATGCACCTCCTGTGTATCCATAGTTTGCTATAGCAGAAACTGTAGGAAGAAAGTCACTTTTTGTAATTTTCAATTCTAACTCTTTGGCTTCTACCTGTTTTAGCAACATAGAGTACTCTGGACGTGAAGTGACATCAAGGTTATTTTCGTCTGCATAGTAGTTTATAGGAGCAGGTTCATCAAGTTGTAAGTCCTTGGTAGTCATTGGCATACCTATAACATAACAAAGGTTCATCTGTGCTAGACGAAGACCATTAGTAGCTTTCTGAGTAAGGAGTTTAGCCTCATTAACACGCACTCCAATTTTCATAAGGTCATTACGTGTTTTCATACCATGTTTATAAGCGCTCTCTAGCTGTCTATGAAACTCAGAAACTACAGCTTCATATTTCTTAGCACTTGCTAATAGCTCCTCAAGCTCTAACACCTTAGTATAGGCTTCATCTACAAGCACTAACACATCAGTCTCACTCTTACGGATTTGCAACTCCGAAACATCTATACCTACTTGTGCAAGTTTTATAGCATTAGAAATCTTACCTCCCATGTATATAGGCTGAGTAAGCATAAGCCCTGCATTATACATAGATGCAACTTTAAATTCAAACTCTTGGTCAGGCATATATGCAAAAGATTCTGTACTCATAACTCCATTAGTAAATATAGGCAGATAGCCCCCTGTGATAGTGGCTGTAAAATCTGTTGTTGAGTAAAGATAGTTTGCACTCAGTGAAAAGTTAGGTAGTCTGTTAGTCTTATATGCTGAGAGCATATCCTCTGACTGGAACAAACGCTCCTTACTAGTCTTAAGGTTGTAGTTATTCTCTAGTGCCATAGAACGACATTCCTCTAGAGTTAAAACCTTCTCTTGCGCCTCAACTACTGAAGTAGAAAATATAAGCGCAAGTAATATCATTTTTATTTTATGTGTCATTACTACTTTAATTTTATCTTGAAAAAAACTGAGTATAATATAGGTATAAATACCAAAGTCACCAAAGTACCAACAAAAAGTCCACCCATGATGGTAGCGGCTAGAGAGCCAAACATAGCATCTGGCAGTAGCGGTATCATCCCCAAAATAGTTGTCAGGGAAGCCATCATTACAGGTCTAAAACGACTATCAGAACTGTCTATAATAGCTGATACTGGCTCTTTACCACTCTTTATCTCAGCGTTTATTTCATCCATTAATACCACACCATTCTTTATCATCATACCTATAAGTCCTAATACTCCACATATAGCAACAAAGCCAAATGAAAGACCCGAAACCCATACACCAAGAATAGCTCCTACAAAAAGTAAAGGCACAGATAACATAATAATCAAAGGCTTACGGTAATCCTTAAATAACATGATAAGAATACCTATCATAAGTACTATAGCTAGCGGAAGGTTGGCCATAAGATATTTCATAGACTTTTTCTT
>JAWXTP010000074.1:0-13932 GCA_044433415.1 Rikenellaceae bacterium | reverse complement strand
GGGTAAAATCGCTATTGCGTTTATTTACCTTATTTTTTAAATTTAGAATCTGCTCAACTGCTGATTCGCATTAATAACAAAGAGTGATTAAAGAGCCACACGCCAAACAATGTAATATTTAGGCATCTGTGCATAGCATATAAAAAATACCAATAATCAACTTTTGCTAGTTATAAGAATAATATGAGTCAACCTAAATTAGGAAATGACAAATTTATCCCTATGTCCCTCCAACAATCTTTCCAGTAATATTTCCGCGCTTGCCGCATTATATAGAGGACTTCTGAAAATAAAATCGTATTTTTGCAAATAAAAACACGATTATGACTTTTGAAGATTTTGTAATAGCAAAAAACACAAACCTTGATGAATATATAGACCTATGTCCTATGAACTTAGCTTTGAAGGGTGTAAATAAAGCGATATGTACTCAGGTGAAATACCTTCAAAAGTCTAAGACTAAACTACCTGACTACTACAACGCTAGGTGTGTAATCCCTGAACTTTCTTTTGAACAATCAAGTAGCCTTTACACCTCACAGGCTAAAGACTATAAGGGCAAATTATGTATAGACCTTACTTGTGGTATAGGCTCTGACAGCTTCCACTTATCAAAAAATTTCAGCCAAGTAATAACCATAGAAAGAGATGAATTGCTAGCTCAAATAGCCACTCATAACTTCCAAAAGCTAAAAGCTGAGAATGTAAATGTAGTATGTGCAGACTCTTGTGAGTTCATAAAAAACTATGTAGGAGAAAAAGCTGATATCATATTTATAGATCCTGCAAGACGAAGTGACGACAAAAGAGTTTTCCTTTTCGAAGACTGCTCCCCTAATGTTTTTGAGATACTGAAATATGCACCTCAGATTACAAAAAAACTAGTTATAAAAGCCTCACCGCTGTATGATGTAGAACAAGCAAAACGCGATTTTGAAGTCTATCGAGCTATATGTATAGAGTCTGTATCTTACAATAACGAATGTAAGGAGCTAGTTATAGAAATAGACTTTTCAGAAGCTAAAGGTGTGATATTCAGAAACACTATAATCTCTAAAAATGGAGAGATTTCACGTATAAACATAAAAAAAATTAACAATTTTACGAATTTTGCTGATTCTTCAAATAATTATAACTACCTTTACGTTGGAGATGTTACATTTTATAAGAGCAGAACTTTTGAATCCTATGTTGCAGAATACTTCCCAACGCTTGCAATCACCTCTAAAGAAGGCGTTGCTTTAAGTGAAGAATATTACAGTAAGTTTAAGGGTAGAAGATACCAAATTCTACACTTTATACCTTTCAAACCCAAGGAGATAAAGAAATACCTTAAACAAAACAACATAAAAAGTGCTACTGTTATAAAAAGAGGTGGCAAATACTCTAACACAGAAATATATAAGTTACTAAATCTAAAAAGTGGCGCTGACACGACACTTCTAGAAGCAAATAACATATTATTTTTCTTAAAAACTATGGTTTAAAAATCTGGGAACTTCTAGAAACGAGTTTAATTATTAACATTATTTATATATGACAAGAAAACTATTCTTATCTGCATTTTTAGCATCATCACTTTTTACATTAACATCATCTTATGACGGTAATGCACAAAGTCTATCCGCTAAAGAAGCCGAGAAGCTAAGTCATGCACTTATAAAAGAACGACAAGAAAGAAGTGTTAAAGAGTATGGCGCTGAATGGGAGAACAGAGAGCTCAAAAACGGCGAATACACAATGAAGTTTTTCTATAAATTCTTTGGTGAAGAACCCGAAGATGGACGTTCTATGTATATTAGCATGCATGGTGGAGGCGGTACTCAAGCCTCAGTCAATGAAAGGGCTTGGGAAAACCATAAGAAACTTAACAAACCTAACGAAGGTTTATATTTCGTACCTCGTTCACCTACAAACGCTTGGAACATGTGGCATCAAGAATATATGGATGGTTTCATTGAAAAAGCTATAGAGTTAGCTGTTATATATGAGGGTGTAAACCCTAACAAGGTATATGTCATGGGCTACTCAGCAGGTGGTGACGGAACTTTTCAGCTTGCACCACGTCTTGCAGACCTTTGGGCTGCGGCAGCTATGAGTGCAGGACACCCTGGTGATGCTCAGATAGAATCTTTAAGAAACCTACCTTTTGGGCTTTATATGGGAGGTCAAGATGCTGCTTATAAACGTAATGACCACGCTCGTAAATGGAAAGTAAAACTAGACTCTCTAGCAAATGTTGACAAGGGAGGCTACATTCACGATGTGCACATATTTGAAGAATTTGGACACCAAATGAAACGTTCAGACTCTATATCTGTAGATTGGATGGACGACTTCACACGTAATGCCATACCTAATAAAGTCGTTTGGGTTCAGGACAACATCATTCGCGACAAGTTCTATTGGTTAGAAGCCACAGAAGATGGCAAAAAGCAACATCAAAAAATTGTTGCAACCTACTCAGAGGGTAGAGTTGACATTCTTGAAGCTACAACTGCCTCTTTTATTATTGGGCTTAATGACAAAATGATGAACCTCAACAAAAAGGTAGCTATTTTTTATAAGGGAGAAGAAATTTTTAATGGTAAAGTTGTTCGTTCAGAAAATAACATCAAAGACGATGTTAACAAAATGAGAGACCTCGATTTAATTTTCCCTGCAAAAATAAAAATAAAAATCGCTAACAACAAAGCTGTTGTGGAGAACATATAACATGACTAATTATAAACAAATATAAATACCATGAGAAAAACATTACCTTTTTCATTATTATTTGCATCTGTACTATTTTCATTTACAGCATGTAACGGTGCGAATGGACTTTCAGAAAAAAAAGCTAACCAATTAGCATCTACATTAATTAAAGAACGCCAAGCAAAAAGTGTTGCTGAGTTTGGCTCAGAGTGGGAAGCTAGAGAACTTACAAACGGTGAATACACTATGAAGTTTACTTATCAACTTTTTGGTGAGAAACCTGCCGATGGACGTGCTATGTACATAAGTATGCACGGTGGTGGTGGAACAATCCCAGCAGCTAACGACAAACAGTGGGAAAACCAAAAGAAACTATACACTCCACAGGAGGGTATGTATTTCGTACCACGTTCTCCAACAAACTCATGGAACATGTGGCACCAAGGTTACATGGATGGCTTCATAGAAAAAGCTATTGAACTTGCAGTAATAAATGAGGGTGTAAACCCTAACAAAGTATATATCATGGGTTACTCAGCAGGTGGTGACGGTACTTACCAACTTGCACCTCGTCTTGCAGACCTTTGGGCTGCTGCGGCTATGAGTGCTGGTCACCCTGGTGATGCTCAGATAGAATCTCTAAGAAACCTACCTTTTGCTCTATACATGGGTGGTCAAGATACTCCTTACAAACGTAACGACCACGCTCGTAAATGGAAAGTAAACCTTGACTCTCTAGCAAAGGCTGACAAGGGTGGATTTATACATGATGTTCAAATATTTGAAGAACACGCACACTGGATGAAACGCGATGATTCTGTTTCTATGGCATGGATGCCTCAATTTACACGTAACACTATTCCTAATAAGGTAGTATGGGTACAAGACAACATCATTCGTGATAAATTCTACTGGTTAGAAGCTACAGCAGACGGTAAAAAACAACACCAAAAAGTAGTTGCTACTTATGAAGAAGGTAGAATAGATATCCTTGAAGCATCTCCTGCATCTTTCATCGTTGGACTAAACGACAAAATGATGAACCTTGACAAAAATGTAGCTGTTTATTACAATGGTAAAGAAATCTTTAATGGTAAAGTTGTTCGCTCTGAGAAAAACATCAAAGACGATGTTGACAAAATGAGAGATAGTGACTTAATTTTCCCAGCAAAATTAAAAATCACTAACAATAAACTAGTTGAAGTAATAGAATAATAAATAACATACTTAGGGAGAGTCTGAAAGCAATAATAGTTTTCAGACTTCCCCTATCTTAATAAAACCTATAATGAAGAAAACAACCCTAATTCTAACACTATTGTTAAGTGCTAGCGCTGCATTCGCACAGATAGACTTAACAAAATCTCGTATTGTTATTGATAAAGACCAGAAAGTTGATGAAGCAGCAGCAACTTTAATGGTAGAATATGTTAACAAGATAAGCGGCAAGCAACTTTCTATTGTTGACAACACAACTAAACTAAAAAGCGGTGATATCATCATCGGAAAAGCTAACTCCATAGACGATAAGAACATCACCAAAGATGGTTTCTCAGTAAAAACTACAGATGGTAAATTAAGAATCATATCTGGTGAAGGTGAAGGTTCTGTTTATGGTGTTTGTGACGTGCTAGAGAAATATTTTGGCGTACGCTACTGGTCAGCAGAAGCCTTTGAAATTCCTGAATCTCAAAAGATGATTATAGCCGAAGATATAGACTACACCTCAAACCCAACATTTGAATATAGACAAATCCATGGTGACGGTCAACAAGATGCAGCATATAAGGCTTTCCACAGACTTAAACTTCCTAAAGAAGTATTTGCAGGTGGACTTTGGGTACACACTTTCTTTAGACTTTTCCCTAATGAAGTATATGGCGTTAAAAACCCTGAATACTATGCTGAGATTCTAGGTGAGAGACGTTCAGGTAAACAAATTCAACCTTGCCTTACTAACGAAGCAGTTTACGAAACTATGGTCGCTAAATTAGATTCTGTATTTAAGGCAAACCCTGAGAAAACTCTTATCTCTGTTAGTCAAAATGACGGCAAGGGCGCTTACTGTAGATGTGAAAAATGTAAGGCTATAGATGATTATGAAGAGTCTCCTGTAGGCTCTGTACTACATTTTGTAAACCGTATTGCTGAGCGTTTCCCTGATAAAGAGATATCTACACTAGCATATACTTACACTGTGAAACCTCCTAAACACATGAAACCTCGTGAAAACGTAAATATCATGCTTTGTAACATAGAATGTACTAGACAGTTAGCCCTACCTTACACAAATACAGGTAAGACTTTTGTAGGTTATATGGAAGAATGGAGCAAACTTACTAACAACATCTTCATGTGGGATTATGGTATTAACTTTGACAATACTGTATCTCCTTTCCCTAACTTCCACACTCTACAAGAGAACATCCAGCTGTTTTATGACAACCATGTGACAAAACTTTTTGAGCAAGTAAACTCTTACAAAGGTGTTGACTTCTCAGAACTTAGAGCTTACGTACTAGCGAAACTTATGTGGGATAAAGATAGAGATATAGACGAACTTATGAAAGAGTTTGTATATGGTTACTACAAAGAGGCAGCACCTTACATCTATGACTACCTTAAATTACAACAAGGTGGACTTATAGCTTCTGAAGCTCCTCTAGTGATTTACGAATCTCCTGTATGTCATAAAAATGGCTTCCTAAATGTTCAACTTATGAAAGAATACGAAAGATTATTTAACAAGGCCGAAGAAGCTGTAAAAGATAATCCTGAGATTCTTGATAGAGTTAGACTTTCTCGTCTATCTCTTCAATACGCTCAACTAGAGATTTTCCGCACTATAAAAGGAGTTGACGTTGATGACCTTAGCAAAAGAGTAGCACTTTTCAAAGAGAGAACTAAGTACTTTGGTGTAACAGACTTAAATGCTAAGAAAAGTAACGCTCAGGCTTACTGTGACGACTATGCAGCACGCTACTTAGTCCCTGCTACAAACAATTTAGCAGCAGGCGCTAAGATACAATGGATAAGTGAACCAACAGGCCGTTATTTAGCAACTGCGGAAGAGGTGCTTACAGATGGTTTATTTGGTGGTAACTCTTTTGTTGAAAGCTGGGTAGGCTGGGAAGGCACAGATGCTGAATTCATAGTTGATATGGGTGAAGTGAAAGAGTTTTCTACTGTAGAAACCGACTTCCTACATCAAGTAGGTCAATGGGTGTTCCTACCTAAGCATGTAAGTTATGCTATTTCTGAGGATGGTGAAAACTTTACAGAATTTGGTAGTTTTGACCAACCTGAGGATAGATCTACAGGTACTATCTATAAAAAATATACAGAAACTAGAAAAGGCTCTAAAGCACGCTACATAAAAATAAAAGCTGAAAACATTAAAGTTTGTCCAGCATGGCATGGTGGCATTGGTGGTAAAGCGTGGTTCTTCCTAGATGAAATAGTTGTTAATTAGATTCTAGAATCTGGGGCAAATTGGGTCACGACAAGCGACTAAATAATAATATTACTAACAGCCATTGAAAGTTCTGTTGAACTTTCAATGGCTGTTAATATTTTAAAACAAAATATTAAATCAACAAATAAAAAATAGCACATTTCTCATCTTTGTCACATTAAAACATAAGTATAAGACTTGCAACCACTGTTACAGCAAATTATAAATCTTATAATTTTTAATATTTTGTTGTAACCTTTTTTTCTATCTTTTAGGGGAGTTCTAATAATTGGTTTTATTCGATTTTAGATTTAGAAGTTTTAGATTTGGAGTTTTATAAATACAGGCGTGGTGGTTCCCACAGCGTATTTATAAAAATTCAAAGATGAAACTTCTAAATCTAAAAGCGTTAAAATCCAATTTTTAGAAGTTCCCTTATTAATAACACAAGTTTTTCCAGCCAACTGCGATAACAATATCCAGCCAACTGCGATAACATAATTGCGCCAAATGGAATAATAAAATTAGGCCAAATGCGATAATTGAGAAAAAAAATCACTACCTTTGTGGTATTAATTACTAAGGGAACTTCTAAAGACTGGGTTTTAATGCTTTCAGATTTTAAAATTCCAAATCAAACAAAACCAGTTTATAGAACTCCCCTAAAAGAATATATTATGGCATATAGAAAAAGAACAGTCGATTTAATATTGGAAAAGAAGTTGTTAGGCAAAGGTGCTGTAGTAATTGAAGGGCCTAAGTGGTGCGGGAAAACAACAACTGCTGAACAAGTTGCTAAAAGTATCTTATATATGGCATCTCCAAATAAAGTGGGACAAAATAGAAGCCTAGCTGAAATTAATCCTCAGCTTTTACTTAACGGAGAAACACCACGTTTAATTGATGAATGGCAAATTGCCCCAAAAATATGGGATGCTATTCGTTTTGAGGTAGACCACAGGAAGGGCGTAGGGCATTTTATATTAACTGGCTCGGCTGTTCCAGCCTCAACTGAGGATATTCAGCATACTGGAACAGGCAGATTTGCGTGGCTGACTATGCGACCTATGTCACTTAGTGAATCGGGAGAATCAAACGGTAGTGTTAGTTTGGAAGAACTATTTACAGAAGCAAAAGATATAGCTGCTGTTAATAGTTTATCTCTTATAGATATTGCATACCTCACTTGTCGTGGCGGTTGGCCAGATGCTATTGATATGAGAGAGGATATTGCTTTAGAACAGGCTTACGACTATCTTGATGCTGTTGTGAAATCGGATATATCTAGGGTTGATAACGTTAGTCGTGACGAGGAAAGAGCTAAAAGACTTATGCGCTCTTACGCTAGGCATCAAGGAAGCCAAGTTACTCTTACTGTGATAGGCGAGGATATTAGTGCCAACGAGGTAGATGTTATAAGTGAACAAACTATTTCTTCTTATATTCAGGCACTAAAGAAAATCTTTGTGATTGAGGACATGAAGGCTTGGAGTCCTAACTTGCGTTCTAAAACTGCCGTTAGAACTTCTGATACGAGATATTTTGTCGACCCTTCAATAGCTTGTGCTGCACTTGGTCTTGGGCCGCAAGACTTAATTAATGATCTTAAGAGCTTTGGTTTTCTATTCGAAACATTGTGCGTTAGAGACTTAAGAGTATATGCTGAGTATTTGGGTGGGAGCGTCTACCATTATAGAGATAAGAATGGTTTAGAATGTGATGCTGTTATTCATCTGCGTAATGGTAGTTATGGACTCATTGAGATAAAGTTAGGAGGAGACAAGGCAATTGAAGATGGTGCTAAAACACTTAACGCCTTTACTAAGAAAATAGACACCTCAAAGATGAAAGAGCCGAGCTTCAAAATGGTACTTACTGCTACTGGCGACTATGCTTATCGTAGAAATGATGGAATATACATAGTTCCTATTGGTTGCTTGAAAGAATAAGACTGCAAAAAGAACTTCTAAAAACTAGATTTTAAGACTTTCGAATTTTAAAATTCCAAACCAAAGTTTAATGGTAAAAGTTAACTTTAACTAAATTTATATCAGCTAATAAAAAAAATTATAGTATATTTGCATATTAATTGTTAACACATTTGATTAACAATCAACTGATATACAGAAAACAGAGATGTTAACAATAAATAATTTTATAACATATATTTAAACTATATAACCTCAGCTTATGGGATTTTTTGATATATTTAAAAGTAAAAAAGAGAAAAAAGAAGACCTAGAACAGGGACTTCAGAAAACCTCTACTAATGTCTTCACAAAGTTGTCACGTGCTATTGTTGGCAAGTCTAAGGTTGACGAAGAAGTACTAGACTCTCTTGAAGAAGTACTAGTGACTTCTGATGTTGGAATAGATACTACTCTTAAAATCATAGAGAAAATTGAAGAACGTGTTGCAAGAGATAAATATGTAAACACTACTGAGTTAAACTCTATACTGAAAGACGAAATATCTTCTCTATTAAAGGATAAATCTCCAGAAAGTATAAACTACCCTCGTCAAAATGGTATGCCTTACGTACTTATGGTTGTAGGTGTTAATGGTGTTGGAAAAACTACTACTATAGGTAAAATAGCCGCTCAACTTACCTCACAAGGCAAGAAAGTGGTACTTGGCGCTGCTGATACTTTTAGAGCTGCTGCTATAGAACAGTTAGGTGTATGGGCAGAACGTTCTGGCGCTAGAATTGTTAAGCAGGTTATGGGTTCTGACCCTGCATCTGTGGCTTTTGACACTCTAAAATCTGCTGTAGCAGAAGATGCCGATGTAGTAATTATAGATACAGCAGGTAGACTTCACAATAAGATAAACCTTATGAATGAGCTTACAAAAATTAAAAATGTAATGCAGAAGGTTATTCCTGATGCTCCGCATGAGGTGATGCTTGTACTTGATGGCTCTACAGGACAAAATGCCTATGAACAAGCTAAGCAGTTTACTCTTGCAACAAATGTAAACTCTCTAGCTATCACAAAACTTGACGGTACTGCTAAAGGTGGCGTGGTGATAGGTATCTCTGACCAGTTTAAAATTCCTGTTAAATATATAGGCGTGGGTGAAGGTATAGACCATCTTCAAGAATTTAACGCTAAGGAATTTGTCAACGCTCTATTTAAGGAAGATTTATAAAAGAAATATACATCTACCATATAATCTTAGGGGTGAGCTAGAAGTTCCCCTTAGATTTATTCACACATTTTTAAAGCTCCTTAGCTTTAATCAAAGGATTTAACAAAACCTATATTACATAACATTGAAAAAGAAAATAATTAATATCATTACCTTAGGGTGCTCAAAAAATACTGTAGATTCTGAATATTTATTAGCTCAGCTAAAAAACAATGGCTTTGAAGTTGTATATGACTCTGACTCACTAGATGCTAAAGTAGTTATCATTAACACTTGTGGATTTATAGGCGATGCTAAAGAAGAATCTATAGAAACTATACTTCAATATGCTCACGCTAAAAATGAAGGTCTAATAGACCATCTTTTTGTAATGGGATGTCTTAGTGAACGTTACAAACCAGATTTAGAAGCTGAACTTCCTGAAGTAGATTCTTTTTTCGGTGTTACAAATATAGAAGATATCGTTAAAGCTGTAGGAGGGGACTACAAAACAGATCTTGTTGGAGAACGTGTCCTTACAACTCCAAAACACTTTGCATACCTTAAAATCTCAGAAGGTTGTAACTGGGGTTGTAGCTACTGTGCTATTCCTTTAATTCGTGGTAAGCATATCTCTGTACCTATGGAAGACCTGTTGAAAGAAGCTGAGATGTTAGCACAAAAAGGCGTTAAAGAACTTCTAGTAATTGCTCAAGATACCACATATTACGGACTAGACCTTTACGGAGAACGTAAACTCGGTGAACTACTTCGCAAGTTATGCAAAATTGAAGGCATAGAATGGATAAGACTTCACTACGCCTACCCTGCTCACTTCCCACAGGATGTTATAGAAGCTATGCGCGATGAAGATAAAATATGTAAATATCTTGACATACCTTTTCAACATGCCTCAACAAAAGTGCTTAGCATGATGCGCCGTGGCATAACTTTAGAGAAAACTCAGGAACTTATAGATAAGCTAAGAGCTGAAATTCCTAACATTGCACTAAGGACTACTATGATAGCAGGACACCCTGGCGAAGGCGACGAAGAGTTTGGAGAACTTAGAGAATTTGTGATAAAAAACAAATTTGACCGCATGGGGGTATTTGCCTACTCAGAAGAAGAGGGTACGCATTCCGCTGAGAAATACGATGATAGCCTTAGCTTTGAAGAAAAAGAAGCTAGAGTGGCTGAGATTATGCGTTATCAAGCAGATATCTCTGCTGCACGTAATGAAAGTTTCATAGGTAAAACACTAAAAGTTATTATTGACCGTTTAGAAGATAGTTACTTTGTTGGAAGAAGTGAATTTGATTCACCAGAGGTTGACACAGAAATTCTTATCGATTATTCAGAAGAAATAGAGATAGGGAATTTTTATTTGACAAAAATCTATAATTCAGATACGTATGAGTTATATGGTAAAATTGTTGAAAAATAATTAAGTTATAATTTTTTATATTAAATAAAAAAACATAACTTTGTATAAAGTGAACTTCTAAAACTACTTTTAACTATTTTAAATTTTGAAGGTTTTCCTTTAAAATTCGAATATAGAAATTTGTTTTAGATTATTTATTGTTTTCTTCTAAACTATTAGTGAGTTTAAATTATGATTAACAATTTTGAATTAGTTGAACATATAAAAATTAAGATTGTAAATCTTCTTAAAGAAAATAGCAGTCTTAAAAAAAGACTTGAAAATAGTGGAGAAGTAAATGGTAGATTAAGCAAAGAAAATTTTGAGCTTAAGCAGAAGGTTAAAGCCTTAAATGAAAAAATTGAGGTGCTCTCACTAGCAAATAGTCTTAACGGATCTTTAGAAGACCGTAAAGAAGCTAAGGCTAAAGTGAAAAAAATCTTGCGGGAGATTAACGACTGCATAGCTCTTATTAACAAAGATTAAGGAGTAACACATTAGACATCTTAAGGAAAATTGATTAAATTTAAAGAATTTAAAGAATTTCCGTTAATTTTTATTTGTTTAAATTTTCAACAATGGCTAAGAAATATAAAATAAAGGTTAAAATTGCAGGTAAAGAGTATACCTTCAATATCGACTACAAAGATGAACATGTGTTTCGTAAAGCCGCAAAAGTTGTTGATACTAAATATGCTGAATACATCAAAATAGGCACTCTTGATGCTGTAGACTGCCTTGCGATGATAGCTGTGGAATCGTATGTTATTAATTTTAAAGACAATAGCAAGAAGGAAAATGAACTTATAAACACAAAATTAAGTGAACTTTCTGAGATAATTGATGATGGATATGACGAAAGTCAACATAATATTTAGTAATAAACAGTGATAAAATATATACTCTTAACACTATTACTTACATGAGATAAAGCAATTTAACTCACATTAACACACAGGTTCTTTACATATTAAAGATAAATTCATCCCGCGTGGATTTTCTAATCAGTTTGCGAAACTTAACAATCTTTTTCCTATTTGAGCAACATCTCGAATATAGCAAAACAGGCCTTAACCAGTAATGGTTCTCATTATGAGACGTTGGACGTTTGATGATATTCGGCTACTCTATGAATACTTTTATGAAGTTTTCGACAACAAAACATTAGGAAGTTCAGCGGGATTTTTTTATGGGGAGTTCTAATAATTGAAGGTAACTTCTAGAACTCCCCTTTAAAAGTTACCTGTATACAATTCTAAAGAGGAATAATGATAACCTAAAATCCTTTTATAGAAAATTACTTTAAAAAAATTACACTTATTTAATAATATTAATAAACAATAATAACACAATGGTATTAGGAATAGCAATAGTTGTCGTTTTAGCTATTATAGCGACAGTTGCTTCATATCTTGTCACCTCAAAAATCATTGCTGCAAGAAGTGCTGCAATACTTAAAGAGGCTGAGAATGAAGGAGAAATGATCAAGAAAGAAAAGATCTTACAAGCTAAAGAACGCTTTTTACAACTTAAAGCGGAGCACGAGAAAATTGTAAGTGACAGAAACAACAGAATTTCTCAAATTGAAAACAAAACTAAACAAAAAGAAAACACCGTAAACCAAAGATTAGCTGAGCTTGAAAACTCTACTTCTGAGATGAAAGCTAGCAAAGTTAAGTTAACAAAACTTCAAGAAGAAACTCTTAAAGAAAAAGAAGAATACGTACGTCTTCAAGAACAAGAAATCAAAAAGCTAGAACAAATTGGTGGACTAAGTTCTGAAGAAGCTAAAAATATCCTTATAGAGTCAATGAAAAATGAAGCTCAAAGTGAGGCTATCACTTATGTTAATGATATCATTGATGAAGCTAAAATGACTGCTCAGAAAGAAGCTAAACGTATCGTTGTTCAGACTATTCAAAGGGTAGCTACAGAATCTGCTATAGAAAACTCAGTAACAGTATTCAACATAGACTCTGACGAAGTGAAAGGTCGTATCATCGGTCGTGAAGGTCGTAACATACGTGCTCTAGAGGCTGCTACAGGTGTAGAGATTATCGTTGATGACACTCCAGAAGCTATCATACTTTCAGGTTTCGACCCTGTAAGACGTGAGATTGCTCGTCTAGCGCTTCACCAATTAGTGACTGACGGTCGTATTCACCCTGCTCGTATTGAAGAGGTTGTGTCGAAAGTACAAAAACAAATCGAAGAAGAGATAATAGAAGTAGGTAAGAGAACAGCTATAGACCTTGGTGTTCACGGTCTTAACTCGGAACTTATAAGACTTATTGGTAAGATGAAATATCGTTCTTCTTACGGTCAGAACCTTCTTCAACACTCTCGCGAGGTGGCTAACCTTTCAGGTATCATGGCTGCTGAACTTGGTCTTAACCCTAAATTAGCTCGTCGTGCAGGTCTTCTTCATGATATAGGTAAGGTTCCAGATGATGAACCAGAATTACCTCACGCTATCATAGGTATGAAATTCGCTGAGAGATTTAAAGAAAAACCTGAAGTGGTAAATGCTATTGGTGCTCACCACGACGAGATAGAAATGACTTCTCTTATTGCTCCTATAGTACAAGTTTGTGATGCTATATCAGGTGCTAGACCTGGTGCTAGACGTGAAGTTGTAGAGTCGTATATTAAACGTCTTAAAGAAATGGAAGACCTAGCATTAGCTTACCCTGGAGTACTTAAAACTTATGCTATACAAGCTGGTCGCGAACTTAGAGTTATCGTGGGTAGCGATAGAATTACTGACGGAGAAGCTGACCTTCTTTCTCATGATATCGCTAAGAGAATCCAGGACGAGATGACTTACCCAGGCCAGGTTAAGATAACCGTGATACGTGAAACTCGTTCAATAAGCTACGCTAAGTAGGGACTTGGTTTTCGTTTCGGTGAGTTCGGGAAGGCTTTTCCCAATAACGGCCTACATTTTTCACCTTTTCCGAAAAATCAATGCTCACAGCCCTCAAGGCTGCTCCGCTTAATTTTCCGAAAAACGCAAAAAATCTAAGCCATTCTTGGAAAAAGCGGACAATCGTGGACGCTAAACATTTAAAATCCATTATCAGAGTCTGACAGAATCCTAAAAGTCTGGAATGATTTGTAAGCATCCCAAATTAGCCGTATATTAACAAATAAAAAAGCGACCATCATAAAATTAAATTACGATAGTCGCTTTTTTTTCTACTTTTTATTTTTCAAATAATTTACG
>JAWXTP010000073.1:0-14860 GCA_044433415.1 Rikenellaceae bacterium | reverse complement strand
AACACCATAGCTTTAAACTCTAAAGATGGGGAACTTTTAAACTCCCCTAAACCAAAACTACTCCACTTCTTATCCACAGTCTCTATAGTCTTATCATCCATAGTCACCACGTTAGGCCATCTTCTCTTAAATCCGTTAAGACCTCCAAATTTTGCCCTACAATCAAACACTGCTACACCTTTATATATATATAAGTCACGTAAAGGCTCAACATTACTTGTAGCATACCATACGCAAACAGAAAGGTTCCCAAAATCTACAAACTCATCTACTAGCAACACAAATTTAAGATTTGTAGAACTATTAAGCTCTACAAACTCCTCAGCCACTTGTCTATAATCCTTATCACGAGCTATCTTCACAAATGCAGTGCTCCACTCCCCTAAAGCCAACAGCTCAGCTGTAGACTCAGACTTCTGATATTCTACTGTACCATATCCTTTAAACTCCACAAGTTCTTCTTCTAACTTCACTGTAGCATCTATACACAGCTTACCGCCAAAGCCACATACATTAGACGTATGATCTAGTACATCTAAAGGACCACGTGACACTAGTAAATCCCTATCAACATCTATATTAGCTATCACGCTCTTTATCTGCGATACATCTGTCATTCTGCCCTGTAATCCAGAAGTTATAACAGCGAATTTATTAAACATCATCTGTCCAGCACCCCACATAGACTGAGCCACTTTAAACCCTTGGTAAGGATACCTTTTCTCTATATCCATAAGCACTATATTATGTGCCACACCCTCAAAAGGCATAAACATATCCACTATATCGGGTTGAGCTACCAGACGTATAGGCGCTAGGAAAAGGCGCTCTGTAGCCACCGCAATATAAGCATCTTCCATAGGAGGTACGCCCACTAAAGTAGCAGGATATACTGCATCCTTACGGTGCGTTATACAAGTCACATGAAATGTAGGATAATAATCCTCTAGAGAGTAAAACCCTGTATGGTCACCAAAAGGACCTTCTATGACCTTATCTGCTGAGGTATCAACATATCCCTCAATTACGAAGTCACAATCCGAAGGAACATAGATATCTGAGTGTAGCGCTTTAACCAACTCTACAGGTTTCTGACGTAAGAACCCTGCTAATAGGTACTCATCTATCCCCTCAGGCAGAGGAGCTACAGCCGAATAAGTATATACAGGGTCACCACCTAGACACACCACTACATCCATACGCTTACCCTGCTTTTTATGTTCCTCATAATGCCTTTCACCTGTCTTATGACGGTGCCAGTGCATACCTGTAGTATTTTTTGAGAACACCTGCATTCTATACATCCCTAAGTTAGGCTGATCAGTCTCCGCAGAACGCGTACCAACTAGGGGAAGGGTTACAAAACGACCTCCATCTAGGGGAGCACATTTCAGTATAGGCAACATAGACAAGTCCACATCATCACCCTCATAAACCACCTCTTGACAGTCACCACGTTTTGCGGAGCGCTTAGGTAGCCAACGCGAAGCCGATGCTAATATGGGTAACATTTTAAGTTTATCCGAGAAGTTATTTTTCTCTTTTGTTACAGAAGAAAAAAGCTCATATATCCTATTTGCAGGTTCTTCTAGAGAGTCTACACCGAGGGCATATTCCATACGCTTTATAGAACCCATCATATTTGTAAGGACAGGAAACTGGGTTTCATTATTTTCAAACAACAACGCTTTACCTCCGCCTTCACTTTTAGACTCACGGTCGGTAATTTCAGCGATTTCAAGATCTGTAGAAACAAATTCTTTTACGCGCTTCAATTCACCTTTCGACTCTAGAAATTTTATATAACTATTTAAATTTTTATACATAAATTCACTTTTTTGAACTCACTATTAATCAATCAAAAACATAGATTTTAAACCTATTTTTAGTACAAAAGTAAAAAAAAGTATCAAATATTGCTTTTTTAGCAGTAATTTTTATGTTTTTATAACAATTTGATTAAATTTGCATTATCAAAGGGAGTTAATTAAATCTTATTTTTAAGATTTTTATGTTCTGGGACTATTCAAAATCGAATAAAATTAAGCTCTAAAACTCTCCTTAATGTTATATTGGAAAATACATTAAATATATAAAACCAAAATTATGTCAAACAAACTGTTTAGCGAGTTTCCTCCTGTTAGTACTGAACAATGGGAAGAAGCTATTCACAAAGATTTAAAAGGTGCAGACTACGAAAAGAAACTTGTTTGGAGAACCCAAGAAGGATTTTCTGTACGCCCTTACTACCGTGCTGAAGACTTAACAAAGGTAAATCACCTAGAATCAAAACCAGGTGAATTCCCTTATGTACGTGGCACAAAAGCAAATAACAACTGGTTAGTTCGCCAAACCATAGTTGTAAACTGCGCTAAAGAAGCTAATGCTACAGCTCTTAACGCCCTTATGCGTGGTGCAGACTCTCTTAACTTCAAAATCACATCTAAAGAATTTACTGCTGAAGACCTTGACACTTTACTTTCAGGTATAGAGCTTCAAGCTATAGAAGTAAACTTTGAAGGTTGTGGTATAGGAAGTGTAGCAAGATTATTCATGACTAAAGTTGCTGCTTCAACAATAGCTAAAGATGATGTTAAAGCATCTTTCAATATAGACCCATTAGTAAAACAACTTTCTCTAAAAGGAAAAATCTGTGGTGGTGCTTTTGAGAAATTAAAATCTCTAATCTCAGAATTTAAAGAATTTAAGAGTGTACGTTTTATCACAGTAAATGGTGATACTTTTGTAAACTCAGGTTCTACTATAGTTCAAGAGCTAGCTCTTTCATTAGCTGTAGCTCACGACTACATAGTAACACTTATGGAAGCAGGTTTCACTATTGATGAAGCTGCTAAAGCTATAAAATTCAACTTTGCGATAAGCTCTAACTACTTCATGGAGATAGCTAAATTCCGTGCAGCACGTCTTCTTTGGGCTAACATCGTAGAGGCTTACAACCCTACAAAAGGTTGTGCAGCAAAAATGAAAGCTCACGCTACAACTTCTATGTTTAACATGTCAGTATATGACCCTTATGTAAATATGCTTCGTGCAACTACTGAGGGTATGAGTGCTGCAATCTCAGGAGTTTCTTCTATAGAGGTACTTCCTTTTGATGCTGCTTATAATGCACCTACAGAGTTCAGCTCTCGTATAGCTCGTAACACTCAGCTGTTATTAAAAGAAGAATCTCACTTCAACCAGGTTGCTGATGCAGCAGGTGGTTCTTACTACATCGAAAAACTTACTCAAGATATAGCTGATAACGCTTGGGCTCTTTTCAAAGAAGTAGAAGACAAAGGTGGCTACACAACTTGTTTCAAAGAAGGTGTTATCCAAGGTATCATAGCTCAAAGTGCAGCAAATCGTCGTAAAGCTATCGCTACACGTCGTGAGATACTCCTAGGTACTAACCAATATCCTAACTTCACAGAGACCGTCACTAACGTTGCTACTAAGAAAGAATGTAAATCAGCTCATTCTTGTGGTTGCTCTTCTGAGAAAACAGAAACTGTAGAGGTATTAGTACCTTTCCGTGCAGGTGAAGAGTTTGAAGAGTTAAGATTAGCTGTTGACGCTAGCGGTAAAGCTCCTAAAGCATTTATGTTTACTATAGGTTCTCTAGCCTTTGCAAGAGCTCGTTCTCAGTTTGCTAGTAACTTCTTTGGTTGTGCAGGCATAGGCAACATAGACAACAACCTATTCTCATCAGTAGAAGAAGGTGTAGCTGCTGCTAAAGCGTCAGGTGCAGAGATAGTAGTAATTTGCTCTTCAGATGATGAATATGCAACTTACGCACCTCAAATTGCGGAAGCTCTTTCTGACAAAATTATCGTTGTTGCAGGAGCGCCAGCATGTGCCGAAGAACTTAAAGCTCAGGGAATCACAAACTTTATAAACGTTCGTTCGAATGTGTTAGAGACTCTTTGTGAATACAAAAAGCAACTTCTATAAACTGAGTAAAACCTAAGGGAGCTTCTAAAACTCCCCTTAAGCTAGCTCCCTCACAGGAGCGCTAAAGTTTTAGGTTTTAAAATTTAACTTACTGAAAAACAATGAGAGCAAAATTTTCAAATATATCAACAGCAACAAAAGAGTCTTCTAGTTGCTGCGCTCAGGGTCAAAATCCAGTTTGGAACACACCTGAGCAAGTAGAGGTTAAAGGCGCTTATACAGCCGACGACCTTGAAGGAATGGAACATCTAAACTATGCCGCAGGTATAGCTCCTTTCCTTCGTGGACCATATTCATCTATGTATGTTATGCGTCCTTGGACTATCCGCCAGTATGCAGGTTTCTCAACAGCTGCTGAGAGTAACGCTTTTTACCGTCGTAACCTAGCTTCTGGACAGAAAGGTCTTTCAGTAGCATTTGACCTTGCTACTCACCGTGGCTATGACGCTGACCACGAACGCGTTGTTGGTGACGTTGGTAAAGCAGGTGTATCTATCTGTTCTGTAGAGGACATGAAAGTGCTTTTTGATGGTATTCCTCTTGACAAGATGAGTGTATCTATGACTATGAATGGAGCTGTACTTCCAGTATTAGCATTCTATGTTGTGGCAGGTCTTGAACAAGGTTGTACTTTAGATCAACTAGCAGGTACTATCCAAAATGACATCCTTAAAGAATTTATGGTTCGTAACACATATATCTACCCTCCTAAATTCTCTATGCAGATTATTGCTGACATCTTTGAGTACACATCTCAAAACATGCCTAAATTCAACTCTATCTCTATTTCTGGTTACCACATGCAAGAGGCAGGTGCTACAGCAGATATTGAGCTAGCTTACACTTTAGCTGACGGTCTTGAGTACCTTCGTACTGGTGTTAATGCAGGTATGAATGTAGATGCTTTTGCACCTCGTCTATCTTTCTTCTGGGCTATTGGTACTAACCACTTCATGGAGATTGCTAAGATGCGTGCTGCACGTCTTCTTTGGGCTAAGATTGTTAACAAGTTCAACCCTAAAAATCCTAAATCTCTTGCACTTCGTACTCACAGTCAAACTTCAGGTTGGTCATTGACAGAGCAAGATCCATTTAACAATGTTGCACGTACTGCTATAGAAGCTATGGCTTCAGCACTAGGTCACACTCAGTCGTTACACACTAACGCACTTGATGAGGCTATTGCTCTACCTACAGATTTCTCAGCACGTATTGCACGTAACACTCAGATTTATATTCAAGAGGAGACTAACATCTGCCGTGTTGTAGACCCTTGGGCAGGTTCTTACTATATAGAATCTCTAACTCAAGAGATAGCTGAGAAAGCATGGAAACTTATCGAAGAGGTTGAAGAGCTAGGTGGTATGGCAAAAGCTATAGAAACTGGTATTCCTAAGATGCGTATCGAAGAAGCTGCTGCACGTAAGCAAGCACGTATTGACTCTAGCAATGATGTTATCGTAGGTCTTAACAAATATCGTCTAGAAAAAGAAGATCCTATTGATATTCTTGATGTAGACAACACAGCGGTTCGTATATCACAAATTGAGAGACTTAACGCTCTTAAGGCTTCTCGTGATGAAGCGAAAGTAAAAGCTGCATTAGAGGCTATTACAGAATGTGTTAAAACACAAAATGGCAACTTACTAGCTTTAGCTATTGAGGCTGCTAAGCTAAGAGCTACTTTAGGAGAGATTTCTGACGCGTGTGAGTGTGTTGTAGGACGTTACTCAGCCGTTATTCGTTCAATTTCAGGTGTATATTCTTCAGAGGTGAAAGACAATAGTGAATTCGCAAAAGCTAAGGCTATGTGCGAGGAATTTGCAGAAAAAGAGGGTCGTAGACCACGTATCATGATTGCTAAACTAGGTCAAGATGGACACGACCGCGGAGCTAAAGTTGTTGCTACAGGTTATGCTGACATAGGTTTTGACGTTGACATGGGACCTTTATTCCAAACTCCTGAGGAGGCAGCAAAACAAGCTGTAGAGAATGACGTTCACGTTGTGGGTGTATCATCACTTGCTGCTGGTCACAAGACTCTAGTTCCTCAAATCGTTGGAGAGCTTAAAAAACTAGGCCGTGAAGACATCGTAGTGATAGTGGGTGGTGTAATACCTCACCAAGATTATGAATATCTTTACAAAGCTGAAGCTGCTGCTATCTTTGGTCCTGGTACTCCAGTACCTGCTGCTGCTATCCGCATCCTAGAGATTTTAAATAGCTAGAAATTAA
This sequence comes from Rikenellaceae bacterium, assembly GCA_044433415.1. GTDB lineage: Bacteria > Bacteroidota > Bacteroidia > Bacteroidales > Rikenellaceae > JAWXTP01. The sequence goes on along the minus strand of JAWXTP010000073.1, from coordinate 8,671 downwards.
GAGACTGATTTTTAGTAATAATTAAGGGGACTTCTAAAAAATTGATTTTAGAAGTCCCCTTAATTATTAGTAGTTGATAATTGAAAGTTTTTCGTCTAATCTTTCCACACTTGTAACGACCCAATTGGACCCTAGCTGCCCCAGTCAACTTTATCAAGGCTCAGCAGTACCACCCTTTAGGAATACTACCTCCGCATCATTTTATAAAATCTCATCATGAGAAGAACTGAAAAATAACTGCCCATGCGATAAAGCGAAGCCCCTTACCTAAAAACATATATATAGCACATTTTTTAGGGTCTACTTTATAGAATCCAAGAGCTATAGCAAACACATCGCCAACTCCAGGAAGCCATGACATAAACGCTAGTGAAGCCCCCCACTTATTAATTTTATCTCTTTGTTTTTCTAGGGTTTCGTGTTTCACCTTGAAGTACTTCTCTATCCATTCCATTTTCCCCATATAACCAAGGTAATATGAGGTAAGTCCCCCTATCCAGTTACCGAGCGTTGCAAGTACCACAAGCCACACTGTATCGCCTCCTGCGGCAATTAATCCCACAAGTACAACATCCGAGCTAAAAGGTATTACTGTAGCGGCTAGAAACGCACTTATAAACATTCCTAAGTAGCCCCATTCTATTAAAAAATCCATTAGTGAGTATATTTTCAGATTTGTTTAAGGGGAGTTTTAATAATTGGTTTTATTCGATTATTAGAAGTTCCCTTAAGAAATAAGCATGCAAAATACGATATTTTTTTAATAAATAACAATTTTTATTTTTTAAAAAGTCCCCTTAAGAGGTTTTTATCGTATAAAATAAATAAAATATAAGAAAATATTTGGATATTCCATTCTTTAATCGTATCTTTGCACTCGAATTAAGGAAATATAATGGCACCGTAGCTCAACTGAATAGAGTTTCTGACTACGGATCAGAAGGTTACAGGTTTGAATCCTGTCGGTGTCACATTTACTTAAGGAAACTTCTAAAATTGGATTTAACGCTTTTAGATTTATAAGTTTCATCTTTGAATTTTTATAAATACGCCGTGGGAACCACCACGACTGTATTTTTAAAACTCCAAATATAAAACCTCTAAATCCTAAATCGAATAAGACCAATTGTAGAACTTACCTTAATTTACATAATATATGGCACCGTAGCTCAACTGAATAGAGTTTCTGACTACGGATCAGAAGGTTACAGGTTTGAATCCTGTCGGTGTCACATTTTACAGTTTACATAATATACGGCACCGTAGCTCAACTGAATAGAGTTTCTGACTACGGATCAGAAGGTTACAGGTTTGAATCCTGTCGGTGTCACAAGGAATCCTCGTTTATACGGGGATTTTTTGTATCTATATGGGAGATTTTGGGGTCTTTCTCAAAATGTGTGTTTCGGGGTCTTACACTAGTATATTTGTAAGTCTGTACAAAAAAATGTTTTATTTTTAATACCTCTTAATTTAAAAAACAAAATTTTTCTTAGCATCAATAATTAATAACGACAAACAGGGTTCAATTCGGACTAAATAATTAATAATGATGCGACCTATTGTAGGGGCAGCATGTTATTTACCTTGGTTTCTGGTTTGGAAACATATTTCCTTTCCCATAGATTAATAATCAATCACGACAAACAACTAAATAATCGTTAAATATTTTACAACACATTTTGAGAAAGACCCTTAGCGGCTTACGGTTTTTGCTATCCTTCCATTTGCATAAAGCCTCTATTGAATCTCTTTGTAATTTCATTTTTCACACATTTTATATGATTTATGTGATTTAAATCACATAAACCATACTATTTATTGGCAAATTCAATAATAATTAGCGAAACTGTCAATATATAATTAACATAAGAGCCTAAAAAAGCCATAAAATCCCGCGATTTTATGGCTTTCTGTTTCAATCGTCAACCTCATTAAAAACTGATTTTAACAGATTATCGATATGTGCTAATTCCTGAGTTCCTCGTACTACATGATGGCCAAAAAGCTCCTCATTGTCGATATCACTAGAAATTGTTAAATTAGAGTAGTAATCGTCCATAGGCAATAATTAATAATTTTTAATAACAAAGTACATGTTTACCAGACTTTCGATTATATAACGTTGATAATATGTTTTTTATTATAGGGAACTTCTAAAAATTGGATTTTACCTATTTTATATTTACAGTTTCTACAATTTATGTTTCTCTAGAAAGTCAAAAAAACGTTCTCTGTACCCACTACCTAGAGGAATCTTGGTTCCTCCCAAGTCTATGCAATTGTTTTCAAAAACTGAAACATTACCTAGGTTTATTATGTAAGATTTATGTACCCTCATAAATTTCTCAGCAGATAAACGCTGCTCCACATTTTTCATAGTACTCTTAGTGACATAATTTTTGGAAGTTGTGTATAGCTTAACATAATCTTTAAGTCCTTCTACGTAAAGTATATCATTTACCAGCACTTTCACAACCGAATACTCCACCTTTATCATAAGGTATTCTGACGAATAATTACCTACAACACCACTTTCTGAATTGCGTAAAGTCAATAACTCATTAGCTTTCATTGTAGCCTTCAAAAACCTATCAAAAGAGAAAGGTTTCACAATATAGTCTACAGCTGACAAGTCAAATCCTGTAAGTGCATATTCCTCATAAGCTGTAGTAAAAATAACCATAGTAGAATCTGGTATGAGCTTAGCAAATTCCACACCTGTGAGATAGGGCATATTTATATCCAAATAGACCAAATCCACATCGTTGTTCTGTAAAAACTCTAAGGCTTCAACAGCAGAAGTCATTAATGTTATATCTTCTATAACACTAACCTGCTTGGCAAAAGTCTCTATAACAGAAAGAGCTAAAGGCTCATCATCTACAGCTAATATATTCATAATCTTTAAAGCAATATTTCCAGTTTGACCTCAAATATATTACTTTTTGATGAAGTTTCCAACTTATGCTTATTAGGATATATTAAATCTAAACGTCTTTGCACATTTTTTAGACCTATCCCTGAGTCCTTAATAGGCTTCAAAGTGCTGTCAAACGTGTTTTTTGTCATTAAAATAACTTTTTTGTCTGTAGCTTCTATGCTTATAAAAATAAATGACTCTTTTGTTGAATCTATACCGTATTTAAAGGCATTCTCTATAATTGGAATAAGTAACAAAGGCTCTATTTTGTACTTGCTAAAATCGCCCTTAATTTCGGTAGTTAGGTTAGTCATAGAAGTGAGCTTCAACTTTTGTAAACCTATGTAATCATCTATAACCTTCATCTCATCTGCAAGACTCACATACTTGTTTGTGTTGTAAAGCACATAGCGAAGTATGGAAGATAATTTCAAAATACAATCTGACGTGTTTTTAGAACCTACTAAAGATAATGAATATATAGAGTTTAAAGCATTAAATAAAAAATGAGGATTTATCTGCTGTTTTAGGTATTCCAGCTCCGAACTTACCAACTCCTTATCCTGTTCTATACGTTTCTGCTCTTCGTCTTTCCAAATTTGTGAAAAGCGCGTGATTAAACTTATTGTTATTACCAATAACAAACCGTAGATATTTACAGCATTTCTATTGTCAAAAGGGTTAAATTGAATATGACTAAAAGTTTCATCATATCTTTTTTTTGCATTCTGCATATGAACTTGTGGACCTAAGATACGCCTGTCAAATTCATTGAGTTCTAGCTTATTTTCTAGCTTGTACATTGTTTCCTCTATCTTTTCACGTCTTGTGATTTGCTGAGGCACCCTAATAGCTACAAAAGAAACCATTACTGCCAAGATTACTGCTACTACATAAAATTTTAGCCCTGAGCGTAAAAGGATATAAGGTATAAGGACTAAATAATTTAAATAAAACAAAATTATATATGTCACCCATATTGGCAATTGGTAACTTATCGTATTAGTACGTAAAGCCACATTCTCAATATCGAAAATGGTAATAAATAGAATTATAACCCAACTTAAGGTATGAAAAATAACCTTTCTGTATTTCTGAATTAACTCTAACATAAGCATAAATTTTAAAGGTTTAAATATGTTAATTTGGAATATTAAAGGAACTTTTAAAAAGTGAGGGAGAGCCGACGCTCTCCCTCACTAAAATTTTATTATAGGAAAATCTAGCGACCTCCTGGGCCACCGCCCATACCGCCCATGCCGCGCATACTACTGCCATCCATGCCACCTCTATTACGTCTGTCAGAGTTTACATTAGGCATTTGACCTTTGAATGTGTTAAACTTGTAAGAAACAGTAAACATCAAATAGCGCTGTAGTACATTCGAGATAGCGTCTTGAACGTATTCAGAAGCAATTGTATGAGTCAAAGCTTGACTTTGGTTAAGCATATCAAATCCACTAACACGAAGCTCTAGGTTTTGCTTTTTAAGGAATTTCTTACCTATACCAAGATTAAGCATACTGTAGTTAGGATCGTCAGGTTCGTTGCTAGAGTATTTGTAAAAGTTATAAGTGTAATCTACATTTATGAAGAAACCTTTAGCAATAATCCAGTTAGCAGCAACTCCTACACTCTCTTTGAAATAAGTGTTGTCACTCTCAGAAGATAAACTATTTCTAGCTATGCTTACAGAAGAGTTTGAAGAAATAGAGAAGTCTAGATTATTAGAAATATTACTATTTAATTTTAAAGAGACCGAACCATCATTACTGTTAGAGAAACTCTTAACACCATCAATAATAGAAGGTAGACGAGAATAAGAATAACGACCACCTATAGTGAAGTTACATAATATTTTAGGGGTTGTAAAAGAGTAGTAAGCTCCTGAACGTAAACTCCAATAACCACTAGTATTTACTGGTGAACTAACACGAGCACCACTAGAAACAAGAACTCCATTGATGTATTCATCAGATGTAAGTTTAACAGTTTGATCTGTGATATAGTTAGCTTCAGTATTAGCAAAAACAAAAGCATTGAAACTAGTAGATTTTGTAATATTAGAAACATTATAGGTCATGCTTAAAGTAGAAGCAAAACTTTGTTCCAAATCTGCATTACCTCTTGTTACTAACAGAGGGTTAGTGTTGTCTACAACATCTTGTAACTGAGTTATAGAAGGCAGGTTAGAGTTACCTTTGTAAGAAATACTTATACGTTTACTTTTTGTAAAGTAATAGTCTAAACGAATGTAACTATTAGGGCTGTAAAAATTATATTTATTCTCAAACACCTCGTCTAAAGGATAAGTTTGATTGTTTATAAGGTCTGCTTTTTCATAGTCGAAGTTTACAGATAAATTAATTTTATCTTTCTCATAATAAGAATATCCTACTTTAATAGAGTTCTTGTAGTAGTCACGGTCAAACACATTAGAAAGGTCATCATCTATATCTGTGTATTCTAAAGTTGTAGCGTCTAACAGATAAGTTTTTTTGTCTGAGTCACTCCATGTGTATGAACTGTTAATACCTGCTGTAAAACCACTCTTACCGTTGATTTTATAAGTGTAGCTAAGTTTTAAACCTGCATTATTGTTGTTTGTTAGGTTTAATGTTTCTTGGTCATACTCTATGTTACTTGACAAGAGGTCGTCTTCCCATTGTTCTGTATCACCAATTAAGAATTGATCACTTTCTGAACGGCTTAAACTATAGTTAGCAGATAATATTAACGAGTGCTTTTTCACTAAACTGCGAAACCATGTCAAACTACCCATGGTAGAGTAAGAGTCACTGTTAGTTGTTTTGTCTGTGAATGATGTGTTCGAAAGAACACTTCCTAAGTAAGTTTCTGCATCAGTTACAACACCTGTTTTAGAGTCTGACAAACGGCCATTACCTCTAAAGAAGATTCTATTTTTTTCGTTAATATCACTCTCAACATCAAAACGAAGCATGTGACTATTGCCTATAGAACCAGAAACATATTTTTCACCATAGCTTTCGCTATCACCAAATTCGTCTGTTTCATAGTAAAGTCTATCAATTATTTTCTCTACATCAGATTGAGTGTTTGAGAAAGAGTAACTTATGTTAAGTTCTGTTTTTTTGTATTCTGATTTCTTGTACTCACCAGAGAAGTTAGCACTAAGACCTATAGCTTTTTGCAAACCGTCAGAACCACTACCACCACCATAGTATCTACTACCTGTGGTAGCTGATTGGTTAATGTTATTAGCACCTAAGTTTAGTGTAAAACGGTTATCTCCTTGGAAGATATTAGTATTTGCTTTAAAGTTATAAAGAGTTCCTAAATCAGTAGCATCACCTATAGTGTGACCACCACCAACGATATAGTCACCAAGGTATGCATTCTTTTGTTTTGTTGTTGTAACAATATTAATAGTTTTTGTTCTGTTACCATCATCTACACCTGTGAAACGTGATTCATCAGATTTTTCATCAAAAAGCTGAACACTCTCGATAATGCTAGCTGGAAGAGAACTGATAGCTGTAGAAACATCATCTTTAAAGTAACCTTTACCATCTACATATACTTGAGTAACCTCTTCACCACCAACAGTAAGTTTACCACCATCAGCAGAGAAGCCAGGCATCTTATTTAAAAGGTCAGAAGCGTAAGCATCAGGGTTTGTTTTGTAAGCACCTGCATTATATTGAGTAGTGTCACCCATCTGTAAAGCTATAGGTGCTGTACCTTGTACAACAACTTCATCAGTAAGTAAGGCATCAACCAGAAAACCAATGACACCTACACCGTTTCTACCCTTTTCAGGTGTACATTTTAGTTTATATTGTTTATAACCAATAAAGTCAATATTTAAAGTTATTTCCTTACCTACAGTAACATCCTTCAAAAAGAAAGCTCCCTTTTCGTCTGTTACTGTACCTTTTGTTGTTCCATCAATAATTACTGTAGCGCCAATAATAGGCTCATTAGTCACATTATCCTGCACCCTACCAGTAATAAAGTTACCAGATATAGCCTGTTGCTTTGTTGTCTGAGTAGTCTTAGTAGAAACCGTTGATTGTGCATAAGCAACGCCTCCCACTTGTAACATCATCGCGACAGCAAATGTGAATAGTTTAATCGTTCTCATAAGTTAATTTATTATTTTGTTTATATTTTACATAATTCGATAATACAAAATTAAGCAATACCTACAAAATAAAAAATCTAGTAGACGTATACCCCTTTTTAATAGATAAACATAGAGTAATTAATGATTAACTTTTAATGTTTAATGATTAATGATTCGTTTGTGCAAGCATTTTTTTGTAATTGCCGAAAGAGTATAACTTGTAGGTAAGCACAGCGATAACAATTAGCGATAATGCTATTATCATAAGTGTTTTGTAACTTGAAGCGCTAGCTATAAACCCTCCTAGCAACATTCCTAAACCAGAACCTAAATCCAGAGCCACAAAATATGTAGAGTTAGCTGTACCTCTCTTAGAATGAGGCACTAAGTCTATTATCATGGATTGTATAGATGGAGAAATTAACCCGTAACTTAAGCCTATAAGAAGTGATGAAACAATAAATGTAGCTTCACTTATGAAGAATATGAAAATTACAAAAGCTGAGATAAGTCCGCAAAGACCTATAGTTAATAACATATTTTGAAGACCCTTATTTAATAGCTTACCTGAGATAAGTCTAGAAAATACTACCCCTAGAGCTAGGTAGAAAAAGAAATTACCTGCTTCTGCATTGACTCCACTTTCTTTAAGGTAAAGTGGCACATACGCCATAAGAGAACCATAGGGAAAGTTAGTCATAGCGACAACTATAGCCATAGAAGTAGCAGATTTTAAATAGAATCTATCTAACGACATAGGTGCGTGCACTACATGTGGACGTGGTTTAGTCTTTATAGAAAGAGCAAAATAACAACCTATAACACATGAGATAAACGCTGAGATAAACAGTCCTTCATACGAAAAAAGAGACTTAAAATACAAGCCTAACATAGGTCCTGCTGCCATAGAAAGCACTGTTAGTGCTCCCATATATCCTATACCTTCTCCACGTCTTTCAGAAGGCATAAGGTCTATAGAAAGTGTACTACCTGAGGTTGTTACCATAGAGAAAGTAGCACCTAGACACATTCTTAGCACTATAAGCAAGGTTATAGAGGCTGCAAATACATAACCTAAGCATAGCAATCCAAAGATTATATAAGAGATACAGTAAAGTTTTTTCCTGTCATATTTATCTACAAAATACCCTGAGAAAGGTCTCATTATAAGTGCTGTAATAATGTATACTGACACAACAACACCTGCTACAGAAACATCTGCATTAAACCTATCCACAACATACATAGCGATGATGGGCATAAGCATATAAAAAGCACAAAACATAAAAAATATAGCTAACGCTATATAACACAAATTTTTCGTCCACAATTTTGGCTTACTTTCACAATTTTCCATACTATTTTATATTTTTTCTGCAAAGATAGAATAAATTAAAAAAAAACAAGTACCTTTGGATGTTATTATTAAAAGGGAGTGTCAAATACATTTACATGTTGTCTAAGATAATAGTGTTATCTCGTACGCGTCTTTTGAAAACTAGAAAACTTAAATTTATAATTAATATGAAACCGACATGAAGCTAGCACTTCGCCAAAGGTGATGAAAATTTTGTGTATCTTTGAGCATTATACATTTAATACTCGAAGAATATGGGATCAATACCTTTTGACCAAGTCAT
>JAWXTP010000072.1:0-14886 GCA_044433415.1 Rikenellaceae bacterium | reverse complement strand
ATGAATGGAAGCGTTGCGGATTAGAGGAAGGTGTACAGTTTGCAACTCTTACTGATATAATTTACAAAACCTGGAGCGACCACACTGCAAAAGAGTATAAACAACTAAAGAACCTTAAAAAGGAGAACTTACGCGACAACATGACTAACCGTGAGTTGGTGCTAAATATGCTAGCGGAGCTATCAACTAAAGATATTTCAGAAGTGAGAGATCCACAATCAATGGAAGAGCATGCAGAAGTTGCTCATAGAGGTGGTAATGTTGCTCGTGAGGCACGCCAACGATTAGAAGCAGAGATCGGGAAAAGTGTTATTTCTCCACTAAACGCGAAATCTATCCATAAAAAATTGGAATAGTAAATACTGCAAAATAGTTTAAAAATCTCAAGTTCAAGCAATAACTTGACATACAAAAATATTAAAGCTAAGATTTAATTCTTAATAACACCATATTAAAGAGGGCGACCCAAAAGTACCCACAACAAACAATTAACCTTTTGGGTCACCCTCTTTTTATGACTAAGGTATAATGAAATTAATGTTTGCTTTTCGGTTCTTTCGAGTCAGGCACAAAAGCGGTGTATTTTGACAATTACGCTAGTACATCTCTCTGCATATTTTTCAAAATTGCTTCTAACAATCTTTCCACGCTTGTCGTTGTCCCAATATCCCAATGTATTTATCTTGAAAATAAGTTATTCGGATACTCACCTGCCTCTACTAAAGCTGCAATTTTAGAAACTACATCTGCACGATCATTAGCATACGTCACCCCAAACCACACTGAAGAAGTGTCTAAAACCTTAACTACAGCTTCTTTATTTTGAATTAACTCATTAACAACAAGTGGAATAAAAAACTCAGCTTTTGGATTATCTATGTTTTCGTTTAAGAATTTTACAAAAAGCTTATTAGAGCTATCGAAATAATCTGGTGTAAAGCCCCACATATTCATCGATACTGGTGTCATAACATCAATAGTTACCACTTTGTTATCCTCGTCAGTAAATTGAATTAACCCATCGCTATTACGTTCTATTGCAGTACGTTCAACAACAGTAGTAAGATAATCATCTGAATCAGTTTGGCAAACACCACGTGCTACAGAGCCACTGTCAGACAAAGTATTGCCAACGCGATAACCTACCATGCAATACTCTCCTTTTTTATCACTATCTTTAGACAGTTCTTTTGCTAAGACTTCAAAACTATTTCTACCATAGAAATCATCTGCATTTATTACAGCAAAAGGCTCTTTGATAACATCCTTCCCCATTAATACAGCATGATTTGTGCCCCATGGTTTCGCGCGCTCTTGAGGAACACTGAAACCATCAGGTAAATTATCTATAGATTGAAATACTAACTCCATAGGAATATAACTCTCATACTTAGGGAGAATCTGCTTGCGAAATGCTTCTTCAAAATCCTTTCTAATTACAAAGACAACTTTTCCAAATCCACTACGAATAGCATCATATATTGAATAATCCATGATAGTTTCGTTGTTAGGACCTAGTCCATCTAGTTGTTTAAGCCCACCATAACGGCTTCCCATGCCTGCCGCTAAGACAAATAAAGTTGGTTTCATGTGTTATATGTTATGTTTTAAAATTATAAATATCAAATGTTAAATTCTACGAGCTCCATCACTAACTACTACGTCAATCACGTCAGGTTTAATACCATATTTAGCTTCAAATTGTGCAATAGCTACCGAGATAAAGTTATCATAAATCTCATCTTTGACAAGGTTTATTGTGCATCCACCAAATCCACCGCCCATCATTCGAGATCCTGTAGCTCCGCATGTGCGAGCTACTTCTACTAAGAAATCCAACTCATCACAGCTAACCTCATAATCTTGTGATAACCCGTAATGTGTTGCGTATATGTTATCTCCAGCACGTTCAACATCTCCTATGTTAAGTGCTTCGCAAAGATCCAATACACGCGCCTCTTCGCCAATTACAAATTTAGCTCGTTTGTAGTCATCTCCTGAAATCAACTCCTTGATAGCATCTAATTCCGCAAAAGTAACTCCCCTAAGTGAAGGCTTATTTAGAATCCCAGAAACTCTTTCACAACTTTCTCTTCGTTTGTTGTATGGAGAATCTACCAGTTCATGTTTGATTTTGGAATTGATTAAAACTAATTTGTACCCCTCTGCATTGATAGGAAAATATTCATACTTCATAGATCTACAATCAAGACGTATAAGTTTGCCTTTAAGCCCAAATAATGATGCAAATTGATCCATAATACCGCATTTTACTCCACAATAATTGTGTTCTGTTGATTGGCCTATGAGTGCAAGATCAACCTTTGAGATTGAATTGTCATTAAAAAGGTCATTTATAGCAAACCCAAACACAGATTCTAATGCTGCTGACGAAGAAAGCCCCGCACCTACAGGAAGATTCCCCATAAATACTGCATCGAAACCCTCTACTTTACCGCCTCGCTTGATTACCTCACAGCATACGCCGTAAATATATCTCATCCAACTTTCAGCAGGCAATTTATCAGTTCCTATTTCAAATTCAGAATACTCATTGAAATCAACAGAAAACACTTTGACCATTTTTGAGTTATTAGGTTTAATCTCAGCTACAATAGCTTTATCTATGGCACCTGGCATTACGAAACCTTCGTTGTAATCAGTGTGTTCTCCTATTAAATTTATACGACCTGGAGCAGTATACAGGTAACCTTGAGTTTTAAAGTTATCTAAAAAGATTTTGTTAATTGTGTTTTTCATTTGTTTTAATATTTTAAGAAATTGATATTTATTATAGAGAAATTTTAAAAAGTGGTGAAGTGCAGTTATTAGAAATTATCTAAATTTTATTACCTTCGAATTTGTTTTTCCCACGCCCATGCACTAGCTAGAGTTTCGTCTAAGTCACGCTCTGCATGCCATCCTAATACATTGTTAGCTTTGCTAGGATCTGCCCAAATGGCTGTTATATCACCTTCTCGGCGAGGAGCAATAGCATAATTTAACTTTAATTTATTTACATTTTCAAACCTGTGGATTAATTCTAAAACAGAAACTCCATTTCCTGTACCTATATTAAATACTTCATAGTCAGATTCTTGTTCCTTGTTTATAAGTCTATTTATTGCTGCAACATGAGCCTTTGCCAAATCTACTACATCTATATAGTCACGAATACATGAGCCATCATTTGTAGGATAATCATTGCCAAATACAGACAGACACACTCTAAGGCCAACTGCTGTTTGAGTAATATAGGGAACTAAATTCTGAGGAACCCCTTGAGGTAGCTCCCCAATCAATGCAGATGGATGTGCTCCAATAGGATTGAAATATCTAAGCGCTATACCTCGTAAATCCTCATAAGCAAGTACTGAATCACGTAGTATATCTTCGCTCATAGTCTTGGTATTTCCATAAGGCGACAAAGCCTCTTTGCGTGGTGTTGATTCAGTTACAGGTTGTGCATCTGGTTCACCATAGACTGTACATGAAGATGAGAAGATAATATTCTCTCTATTATACTTGCGCATAAGAGCTATAAGGTTCATTAGCGATGTGAGATTGTTTTGATAATATTCTAAAGGTTTGCTGACAGATTCTCCCACAGCCTTGAATGCAGCAAAATGGATAACAGAGTTAAATTCATACGACTCAAACACTTTAGAAAACGCATCAAAATCACAACAATTCACCTCTATAAATGGTACGTCAACACCTGTAATTTGTCGTATTCCATCAACTGCTGATTGTGTGGAGTTAGACAAGTCATCTACAATTACCACATCAAGTCCTGACTCTATTAATTCTACAACTGTATGTGAACCGATATATCCAGCCCCACCAGCTACTAATACGCACTCTTTTTTCATAGTTTTATTCATAAATAAATAATGTTTCAAATTTAAAGTATATAACAACTATAAGTAATCAATTTAATGTAAATACGAATAGTTTGTTTAATTTTCTAAGTGCGAAATAACAATATTTTAAAAATAGAAAAAATGGATATTATATTTTTTTAATTGTAATAAATTGCTATCGTCTCATTTCTCTATAAGAAAGCTACCATTCTTTGTGTAAAACCGTTGATTGTGATGGAAAATACAACTATTTATGAGTTCGCATTCGTAAAGATATCCAGAAAGACAAACTCTTGAAATAATCGTAATTAATTAACGGTTTTTAGTGTCAATTTTCAACCTTTTCAACAAATTAGATTAAATATTTGTATTATTTCACTGTAAAAATGCAAATCAATAAAATAATACATCTTAAAAAGAAAAATATACATTTAAAGATTAATTTTTTATTGTGTATTTTGCACTATAAAATAAATACATAATCAATTATCCACTTTTAACTTTTAAAATAATGAAAAAAATCATTCTTTATTTACTAATTGCAATACCTCTATTTTCGTGTACAAAACGTACTGCTGAAATGGATCTATCAGGAGAATGGAGTGTCAAGCTAGACAGTCTAGACAAAGGTATAAATGAGAATTGGCAGGGTCATATTTTCGACCAACTTGTAACTATTCCTGGAACACTTGATGATGCAAAAATAGGAACACCTAACACTTTAAAGCCAGCATTAGAAAAACCACAACTTACGCATCTTACTCGTTTGCATAGCTATATAGGTGCTGCATGGTATAGTAAAGAGATAGACATCCCTTCTTCTTGGGATAACAAGGATTTTATTTTAAGTATTGAACGTGTACTATGGGACACTCAAGTTTGGATAGATGACACCCGTGTTACAGGTCATGAAGAGAGCCTTTCTGCACCTCATTATTACGATTTAACACCTTATCTGACCCCAGGAAGCAAACATATTCTAACAGTTAGAATTGACAATCGTAAACGACACGACATATCTATAGATATGGCACATAGCTACACTGATCATACACAAATAAAGTGGAATGGAATGATAGGTGATGTTGTAATTACTCCATTAGACAAAGTACGTGCACAAGGAGTTAATCTTTATCCAAATATAGATAAAAATGAGGTTAGTGCAATTGTTACATTAAACAACAATGCTCACACCGACACGAATCTTACTATTGAGATGACTGTAGCCACAAAAACAGGAGACAAAAAATTACCTGTAATTAAAAAAGAGGTAAAAGCTAAAAAGGGAGTGTCGCAAGTTGAGATTGTTTATCCTATGGGTGAAGATTATATTAAGTGGAGTGAATTTACACCTCAAATATACAATGCTACTATCGTTACTTCAAATAGCGAAGGCTTTGAATCAACGGTTTCTGAGGATTTTGGTATGAGAAAAATCCAAAATGTTGGAAATAAGATGTTTATTAATGACAAACCTTTATTTTTACGTGGCACCTTAGAGTGTTGTATTTTCCCATTAACAGGTACTCCTCCTATGGATAAAGATGGTTGGGTGAAGGTATTCTCCGCAGCAAAAGAGTATGGACTAAACCACCTTCGTTTTCACTCATGGTGCCCACCTAAAGCGGCTTTTGAGGTAGCTGACCAAATGGGATTCTATATTCAAGTAGAGCTTCCTGCATGGGTGCTAACAATAGGAGAAGATAAAGGTGCTGTACAATTCCTAAGAGATGAAGCTGACAGAATTATCGCAGAGTATGGCAGTCACCCTTCTTTCTGTATGTGGAGTTTAGGCAACGAGCTTCAAGGTGATTTTACTGTTCTTTCTGACATGTTAGATGAAATTAAGGCTAAAGATACTAGACATTTATACACTACAACATCATTTACATTTGAAAAAGGACATGGAGTATGGCCTGAAAAGAATGATGATTTCTTTATTACACAATGGACAGACAAAGGTTGGGTACGAGGACAAGGTGTATTCAACACTTATAAACCTCAATTTGACAAAGACTACACTGCTCAGTTAGTTGGTTCAAATGCGCCACTTATAACACATGAAATAGGTCAATATTCAGTATATCCAGATCTAACAGAGATAGAAAAATATAATGGTGTATTAACTCCTTTAAACTTCATGGCTGTAAAACAAGATTTAGAGAAAAAAGGCTTAATAGATAAAGCTCCTCTTTATCTTAAAGCATCAGGTGAATTGGCTGCTATCTTATATAAAGAGGAGATAGAGCGCGATTTAAAGACAGCAGGTATTAGCGGTTTTCAACTACTAGACCTACATGATTTCCCAGGTCAAGGTACAGCTTTAGTTGGTTTGTTAAATGCTTTTTGGGAGAGTAAAGGTGTAATCTCTGGTGAGGAGTTTAGAGAATTTTGTTCGCCAGTAGTTCCTTTAATTAAATTCAGCAAGGCTACTTATCAAAACAATGAGAGATTTAATGCTACTATTGATTTGTGTAACTACTCAGACGATATAATTAAGAACAAAACTATATCTTGGGAGGTTAAAAACGGTAGCGAAGTTTTGAAAAATGGTGCTTTTAATATAGATAAAGCAGATTTTGGATACAACGGAGAATTAGGAAACATAGATGTGGAGCTTAGTGGTGTAACTAAAGCATCAAAATTAGAAGTAGTAGTTAAGGTTGATGACACTTCGTATATAAATAGATGGAATATATGGGTTTATCCTTCAAGTTCAGAAGTTAATTGGGGGGCTGTTAAATATACTCGTGATTACAATAAGGCTATGGCACTATTAGAGAAAGGTGAAACCGTATTGTATAATCCTGAATGGAAAACTATAAAAGGTATTGAAGGAAAATTTGTTCCAGTTTTCTGGAGTCCAGTTCATTTCCCAAAACAGGCTGGAACTATGGGCGTACTTTGCAATCCAGACCATAAAGCTCTATCAGATTTCCCTACAGACATCCACACAGATTGGCAGTGGTGGGATTTAAATATCAATTCTACTACTATGATTGTTGATGAACTAAAAGGAGGTAATGCTATTGTTGAAATGATTGACAATTTTGCAAACAATAGAAGATTAGCATCTCTTTATGAGGGTAAAGTTGGCAATGGCAAATTAATGATTGCATCATTTGATCTTAACGAAAAACTAGATGAGAGAATTGTTGCAAAACAAATGTTGGTTTCTATTCTAAACTACATGAATAGCAATGATTTTAATCCTGCTAAACTAGAGAATCTTGAAAGTATGAAAGATTCTTTTGGTACAACAAAAAACACTAAAGAAGATGCCACTAGTATCTATTAGTAAGAAAGATATTTATAAACATCGTGTCATTTAAAGGGAGTTCCCTTAAAGGTGCTCTTGAGCATCAAATCTTAATAGAGCACCTTATAAATAATGATTTTAATATGAGAAAGTTTATTTTAATGGGCATGACAACAATAATGTTCATGCCAAATTTAATAGCACAAAATGCAGTAAAGCTCGTTGTAGACTACTCTGACACAAAACAGACAATACATAGTTTTGGTGCATCTGATTGCTGGAGAACTCAATATATAGGCAATTGGGATTTAGATAAACGAGAAGAGATAGCTGATCTGCTTTTTAGTAGTGAGACAGACAAAAATGGTAATCCTAAAGGAATAGCTCTCTCTATCTGGCGATTTAATATAGGTTCTGGTAGTCATGAGGCAGAAGATGGAGCTGGTATTGGTTCTAGTTGGAGAAAAACTGATTGTTTCTTAAATAGTGATGGTTCATGGAATTGGGATAGACAAGCAGGGCAACGCTGGTTCTTAGAGGCTGCAAGAGAGAGAGGAGTGCGTTACTCATTAGCCTTTTCGATATCTGCACCATATTTTTATAGTAAAAATGGAATGACTAGAGCTAGCGAAAAAGGTCCTCATGCAAACCTTAAGAGTGATTGTTATGATGACTATGCTGCATTTATGGCGGAAGTGTCGACTAAATTAAATTTTGACTACCTAAGTCCAATAAACGAACCTCAGTGGGAGTGGATAACATCACGACAAGAGGGTATGCAAGCAACAAATGAGGAGTGTAGTAGATTGATTCACGAAATAGATAAAGAATTAAAAAAACGCTCATCAAAAACAAAAATTGTGTATGGCGAGGCTGGAGATATTAGATATCTATATAACAAAAATACAGATAAACCTAAGACTGACAATCAGATAAAAGACATTTTTACAAATACAGGCGAAAATTCTATTGTTGGTTTAGAATCTGTTGCAAACATAATCTCAGGACACTCTTATTGGAGCACATGGCCTATAGACACCTTGATATCGACACGTCAACAATTAGATATTAATATGCCCGACGGTTTTGATTACTGGCAGACAGAATATTGTCCAATGGAGAAAAACGAAGATAATCCAAATGGAGGCGGAGGTAGAGACACAACAATAAATACTGCGCTTTATATTGCAAGGGTTATTCATCACGATTTGGTTGTAGCAAACGCTACATCATGGCAATCATGGACAGCATTTTCGGAGTGGAACTACAAAGACGGACTGATATTTATAGATGACGGGGTTCAGAAAAATGGAGCAAATGAATGGAGCGATCCATTAATTGAAAAGTGTAAAAGCAACGGAGAATTTAGAGTAGCTAAAACACTTTGGGGTTTGGGAAACTATAGTCGTTTTGTACGTCCAGAAATGGTGAGAGTTGAGAGTTATATTGAAGGTAAGTCTATTGAAGAAAGTGCCAAAAGTTTGATGGTCTCGTCGTTTATCGAGCCAAAAAGCGAAAAGTGCGTAATTGTACTTGTCAACTTTAGTGAGAAAGAACATGCTGTAGATGTAAATGTCAAATCCTCAGCTAAAAAGATACAGTCATTTAAAATGTACGAAACATCTGAACATCACAATTTAGAATATATGGGTAAAGTTAAAAAGTCAATTTGTATTCCATCAAGGTCTATCATAACCTTAGAGAGCTTGTAAACTGATATTTTAGAAAACAACGAGTTACAGTAAACTACTAAATAAAAGAAATGTATAGAAACTAAACTTTAACTCTTACTAATCTGAAAGCCGTATTCAAGATTGTAAAATTAGAAAGTAAACATAAACTCACAATTAATAAATACCGAAAAATGAAAAAATATCTAATCTTGGGATTGTCTCTCTTATTGACTTTTCCACTTCATGCACAACAAGCAGATAAAAACAGCTATTTAGATGATATTAAAGCTGAGATGCAAAAAGTATGGCCAAAAAACAGAACTGTAAACGTAGTCTTTCACGGTCATAGTGTACCATCGGGTTATGCTGTTACTCCTGTAGTAAACACATTAAATGCTTACCCCCACATGTTGCTTGTTGCTTTAAAAACTGAATATAAGAATGCAGTTATAAATGTTATCACAACATCTATAGGTGGAGAGCAATCAGAGCAAGGTGAGACAAGATTCAAAGATGAAGTATTAACCCATCGCCCTGATGTTATCTTTATTGATTATGGTTTAAATGATAGAGGTATAGGTTTGGAACGAAGCGAAAAGGCATGGCGCAAAATGATAGAATCGACTCTAAATGCAGGGGTAAAACTAGTATTGTTAACTCCTACACCTGATTTAAATGAAGATATACTTGATGATAAATCACCATTAAATAAACATTCGGATATGATTAGGAGTTTAGCTAAAGAGTACAAAATAGGCTTAATAGATTCTTATAAAATATTTAAAGAAAAAGCTCAAGAAGGCGAAAATTTAAAAAAATACATGAGTCAAAATAATCATCCAAATAGTGCAGGTCACAGTGTTGTATCCACACAATTGATAACTTGGTTTATGTAACTGCGATAAGACATATAAATAACTGTTTTATACATCTTAACAAGGAGAAATTACATTTTATAATTACATTTTATTGATGAACTTTACATCTGAAAGTTACAGCAAAATATAAATCTAATAATAACATATAAATCATAATTAAATGGAACAAATAACTGAATATTTAACTAGAAGTCGAGTTAACTCTTCAGAGGTTAAGGCTTGGGAAGAGACTATTAAATTGCCTACTTATGAAGTTGGCAAAATGGAGAAAAATCCTGTATTTTTAGAGAAACGTGTATATCAAGGAAGTAGTGGTTCTGTATATCCTTATCCTGTGATTGAGAAAATAAGTGACGAAAAAAAGGAGAAGGAATATCGTGCTATTTTTATTGAAAATAAGTATATTAAACTAATGATTCTTCCTGAATTAGGCGGCAGAATACATATGGCTTACGACAAGGTTAAGCAAAGACACTTTGTTTATTACAATCAAGTTGTAAAACCTGCATTAGTTGGTCTTATAGGACCTTGGATTTCAGGGGGTATTGAATTTAACTGGCCTCAACACCACCGTCCTACAACATACCTTCCTTCAGATTATAAAATCGAGGAGTTTGAAGATGGTAGTATAACTATTTGGTGTAGTGAGGTTGAAAAAATGTTCCGTACAAAGGGTATGGCAGGTTTTACTTTGTATCCTGACAAGGCTTTTGTCGAAATTAAGGCTAAGGTGTATAATAGAACTCCACAGCCTCAAACATTCTTATGGTGGGCAAACCCAGCTGTAGTTGTTAATGATGACTATTATTCTGTTTTCCCACCTGATGTAAATGCAGTGTTCGACCACGGAAAACGTGATGTGTCATCTTTCCCTATAGCTACAGGAACATACTATAAATGTGACTATTCAGCAGGTGTAGACATCTCGCGATATAAAAACATCCCTGTACCTACATCATACATGGCAGGAAAATCAAAATATGATTTTGTAGGTGGCTATGAGGAACATATCAAAGCAGGCCTACTTCATATTGCAGATCACAATGTTAGTCCTGGAAAAAAACAATGGACATGGGGTAATTGCGACTTTGGTAAGGCATGGGATAGAAACCTAACCGATGAAGATGGTCCATACATTGAGCTTATGACTGGTATGTATTGTGATAATCAACCAGATTTCACATGGTTACAACCTTACGAAGAAAAGACCTGGAAGCAATATTTCATGCCTTATCAAGAGGTTGGAATGGTGAAAAATGCTACTCAAAATGCAATTGTAAATGTTGAGGTATGCGACGACAATAACATGAAAGTTATCGTTTATGCTTCTGCTCCTCACAAGCAGGCTCGTATCATAATGAGCGTTGAGGGTAAAGTGTATTTAGATAAAACTACAGCTATTTCTCCTAGTCAATCTTTTATTGAAGTTGTTGAGTGTAGTAAAGAGAATATTACAAAAATAGAACTAAATGTGCTTGATGATGCAGGTAAAACTCTAGTTAGATACAAGGCAGAGAAGATAGAAGATAAGCCTGTTCCAGATCCTGCTAGAGCAGCCAAAGATCCAGCTGATATAGAAACAAACGAGCAGCTTTTCTTAACAGGTCATCATATTGAGCAGTATAGACATGCCACATATTTAGCAACAGACTATTATGAGGAGGCTTTAAGACGTGATCCTAGTGATATTCGTTGTAATAATGCTATGGGACTTTTAATGATGCGCCGTGGTCAGTTTGCTATTGCTAAGGAGTATCTACAAAAAGCTGTCGACACTCAAATTGATCGCAATCCAAATCCTTATGACGGAGAACCTTACTACAATCTAGGAATGTGTAAAAAATTCTTAGGTGACACTGAAGGAGCATACGCTGATTTATTTAAATCTACATGGAATGCTGCGTGGCAGGATGCTGGTTACATGACAATAGCTCAACTAGATATGATAAACGGCGACTTGGATAGAGCACTGGATAACATTGAAAAGTCTCTTCTAAGAAACTGGCATAACCATAAAGGTAGACAACTTAAAACATCAGTATTACGTAAGTTAGGAAAAACTGATGAAGCATTGGCACTTATTGCAGATTCACTTAAGATAGATCAATTTAATATTGGTTGCCGTTATGAGAATTACTTAATCCTGACAGCTAAAGGAGCGGATTCAGAAGCAGCAATTGTAAAAGAAGAGATTAAAAAGACTATGCAAAATCTTCCGAATAGCTACATGGAGTATGCTATTGATTATGCTAATGCTGGGATGTTTAGTGAAGCTATAGAACTTTTAGGTTTCTTGCTTGAAGACAACAAAGAAACTTATCCTATGATATACTATTCTATAGGGTACTACAATTACAAATTAGGTAACGTAGATAAGGCTAAGGAGTTCTACGCTAAAGCTGAAACTATGAATCCTGATTACTGCTTCCCTAATAAAACAGAAGAGGTGTTAATGCTTAAAAATGCAATTGAACTTAATAGTCAAGGCTCAAAAGCATATTATTACCTAGGTAATTTCTGGTATGGTGCACGTCAATATGAAGATGCTATAAGCTGTTGGGAATCATCTGTTAAACTTGATGACAAATATCCTACAGTATTAAGAAACTTATCTTTAGCATACTATAACAAGAAGAATGACAGCAAAAAAGCTGTTGAGCTAATAGAAGCAGCTTTTGCACTAGATAATAGCGATGCTCGTATCTTTATGGAACTTGACCAACTGTATAAGAAGTTAAGGTATACTCATCAAAGCCGTATGGATATGTACGATAAATACGAATCGTTAGTAGAAGAACGTGATGATTTATGTATCGAACGAATTACTCTTCAAAATCAACTTGGCTCTTATCAAAAAGCCTATGATTTGCTTTCTTCTAGGAAATTCCATCCATGGGAAGGTGGTGAAGGTAAAGTGACAGGACAATATATTATTTGTCGTTTAGCTTTAGCAAAAGAGGCTATTGATAATGGTGATTACCAAAAGGCTATCACTTTACTAAAAGAAACTGAGCAGTATCCAGAGAATTTAGGAGAGGGTAAGTTAACTACAACTGAAGAAAATGATGTTCATTATTTCTTAGGTTGCGCTTATGAAGGCATGGGTGAAGCTCAAGAGGCAGAACATTACTTTAAGTTGGCAACTTTAGGTTCAAACAAGCCATCAATTGCTTACTATTACAATGACCAACAACCAGATAAAGTATTCTACCAAGGTTTGGCATGGGAAAAATTAGGCGATAAAGAAAAATCTAAAGAGTGTTTCAATAACCTTATTGAGAATGGTATGAAACATATTGATGATAATGTTAAGATTGATTATTTCGCTGTATCTCTTCCAGACTTATTAATTTGGGAAGATGACTTAAATAGCAGAAACAAATTACACTGCAATTTTGTAATGGGTCTAGGTAATTTGGGATTGGGTAATATCGATCAAGCTAAGAAGTATCTTGCTACTGTAGTTGAGATTGATATCAATCATCAAACAGTTAAATTTATTCAGAATATGTATTAGTAAAGAGTTTAAAAAAACACTGTCTAAACCCCTGCTGTTGATAGGTTTTGTTTGGCAGTATAGTTTAATGTAACTTTTTAGCAATGGAACTTTATAATTTTATTTGTATATTGTAATAAATATTAGGGAGCTTCTAAAAAAACAGATAAAAATAATGAGAAATAATTCAGCATATTCAATTTTAATGGCTAGCGCAATGGTGGGGGTAACCTCTCCATTGCATGCAGCTAACCAACCTGACAAGTCAGATAGTAATAAAAAACCTAACATTATATTTATTATGGTTGACGATTACGGATGGACAGATACAGGTTATAACAATAATAATAATTTTTATGAAACTCCAAATATAGATCGTCTTGCTAAAGCAGGTATGGAGTTTACAAATGGCTACTCAGCTGCACCTATAAGTTCGCCTGCTCGTGTGAGTCTTATGACAGGGAAATACCCTGCTCGCACACGTATTACGGATTGGATTCCAGGGTATCAATACAATATTTCGGAAGAGCAGCTTACTAAGTACAAAATGTGTGTGCCAAAGATGCCTTTAGATATGCCTCTTGAAGAGGTTACTATTGCTGAGGCTCTAAAAGAGAGTAACTACAAAACTTACCACGTTGGTAAATGGCACTGCTCTGAACACGAACCGTTTTATCCTCAATACCAAGGTTTTGATGAGAATATAGGGGGCTGGTTAAGTGGTAGTCCTAAAGGTAATAGGAGATCTCAAGGGGGAGAAGGTGCTTATCATACACCTTACAACAATCCTTATCTTTCGGATGGCCCTTCTGGTGAGTATCTTACAGATAGGCTAGGTTCGGAATGTATAAATATTATCAATAAGTCAAAAGACGACCCCTTCTTTTTATATCTAGGTTTTTATGCTGTTCATACACCTATAGAGCCTAAATTGGAAGTTGTAGAATATTTCAAGGAGAAAGCCGCAAAGATGGGTATTGATAAAAATGAGGCCTTTGATGAAAACTCTGACCTCTACAAATATCAAGACAAGAAAGCATGGCATTGGAAAGAACGTATAACACAAAATGATCCAGAGTATGCTGCTCTAATATACTCGATGGATGAAAATGTGGGTAGAGTTCTAGATGCTCTTAAAGAAAATGGTTTAGAAGATAATACTATTGTATGTTTACTTGGTGATAATGGTGGATTGTCTACTGCTGAGGGTTCTCCTACTTGTAATGCACCTTTACGTGCAGGCAAGGGTTGGCTTTATGAAGGTGGTATTAGAGTGCCATTCTTAGTTAAGTATCCTGAAAAGGTAAAAGCTGGTAGCAAGTGTGACACACCTGTTGTGGGTGTAGATTTTTATCCTACACTTCTGGAATTAGCTGGTGCTGATTTAAAACCTGAGCAGCATAAAGATGGAGTTAGTCTAGTTTCAATGCTTGAAGGTGAAAAACAAAACCGAGGTGATATTTTCTTCCATTATCCTCATTATGGTGGAAAAGGTGATGCCCCAGCTGGAGCAATTCGTTCGGGTGACTACAAGCTAATAGAGTTCTATGAAGATGGTCATATTGAGCTTTATAACTTAAAGAAAGATATATCCGAAACTTTACTACATGACAAAAATTCAAAAAAACCTCATAAATATATGAAATTCAATTAAATAAGTGTCTTAAAAATTTGTATAAGTCCCTGATTTTCAGTATCTTTATAGTTTAAAAACTAT
>JAWXTP010000071.1:0-14924 GCA_044433415.1 Rikenellaceae bacterium | reverse complement strand
GACAAGTGGAACAACAACAACGACCACCACGTGATACTACACAAATGGCATCAAATGAGCGTCCACAACAGCGTCCACAACAAGGTCGACAAGGAGGACAGCAAGGTGGTCAGCAAGGTGGAGGAAACCGAATGCAGAAATATGTTAGAGCTGTTCGAGGAGCAGAGTACGGTATTAATAACTTTGTCGATAATGGTGATGGCACCATCACAGATAAGACAACAGGCTTAATGTGGGCTAAGGTTGACAGTGAAGAAGGTATGGAGTGGATTAAGGCTCTTAAATATGCCGAAGATGCTGAGTTAGCAGGTTGCACAGATTGGCGTTTACCTAATGTTAAAGAATTACAGGGTATTTTAGATTATAACTATGCCCCAAGTGCAACAGATCCAGCTAAAGTTGGAGCAGCGATAGACCCAATGTTTGTGAGTACAGAAATTATAAACGAGAATGGCGATAAGGATTATCCATATATCTGGACAAGCACTTCAGCTTTAACGCGCCGAAATGACCCGTTCTGTTTTGCGTGGTATGTATCATTTGGACGTGCTGTAGATCCGTATGGAATAGATAGCCATGGAGCTGGTGCGGTGCGCTTTTTCTCGAAATACGAAGGGGGTCCTTCTGCTGAGGGTGGCTTGCGATGTTTTAATTATGTGAGGTTGGTACGGAATGTGAAATAATTAATTTTATTCAAAAAATCGATTTAACCAATGAAGGTAGATGTTTGGTATCCCAGAAAAACTAAAGCTAATTTTCTGGGATACTAAAGGAAATTTCTAAAAATATAAGAGATTTATAAAAGTGTATTTTGTTTATTAATCATCATTTCATATAACTTTTTGTACTGAGGTGTGCTAACACCAAGTTTCTCTCCTTCGATTATTATGTAATGTGTTAGGGATTCTAGTTCGGAGTTTTTGCCCGCCCAAAAGTCACGTTGCATAGATGTTGTAGCTATAGCAGGTAGAGATTTTACTTTGTTTACCAGTTTACCAAATCTATCTTCACTTTCAAGAAGTGCTCCTTTAGCGTAGCCTACAGCTCTAAATTCTGCTGCTAGAGCGGTGAATTCCTCAAAATATTTCTCCGTGTATAACACATCGCCATAAGTGATATTATAAGCTGTGGTAATAGATGCAACGCATGAAATAAACTCAAATTTGTCCCATACCTTATATTCTATATCCTTGTCATAAGTAATATTTAATCCAGCATCCCTACAGATAGATTCTAGTAACATAAGGGTTAGTGTAAACTCATTTTTGTCACCATAAAGGAAGTACGCCTTATCGGTAATCTCTTCTACAACGCCAGGCTCTTTTATTGCAGAGATGATGTAGGCTAGTCCATCAGCTACTACAGTGTCAGGAAGTAACTCACGCATTTTCTCAGCCCCATCAACGCCATTTAATATAGGAACTATGACAGTAGAACGCATGATAAGTGGTTTTATAGTTTCTACAGCAGTTTCTATATCATAACTCTTAGTACAGTAAAAAATATAATCCATCTTACCGCACTCTTTAGCATCATCAGTAGCTATAGCAGGTGTTACGTAGTAGTCTTCCTGAGGAGAGATAAAGCGTAAACCGTCTTGCTTTATTTTCTCAAGGTGTGCACCTCTAGCAATAAAGAATATATGTATATAATCATTATCTTGGTAGAAACGAGCTAATTTAGCGCCTATGTGGCCACCAATGCCACCCATACCAACAATTGCAATCTTCATAATTTTGAATGTTTTTAAAATACTTGCAAATATAATAATAATATCGTAACTTTATACATTTAGTATAGTTGTAAAATAGAAAATATTATGATTCTAGGAAGTATTAAAAACAGTGAAAGAATAGAGGGGTTAAACCCTAATTTTAAAATGATTTTCGATTATGTGAAGTCTAAGGACTTCCTTAAAGAACCTCTAGGGCGTATAGAGTTAGATGGTGATAAGATATTTGTAAATAATGTGGTATCTGAATTAGTGCCACAAGAGAAACAGATATTAGAGATGCACCGTAAATATTTGGATATACACATTCCTTTGAGTAAGGCAGAAAGAATAGGGTGGAAGTCTGTAGATGATGTGAAATTTATCTCTAAGGAATATAATGAAGAAACAGATCTAGAGTTTTGCGATGATAAACCTACTTGCTATGTAGATGTGCTTCCTGGTGAGTTCCTAATTGTTTACCCTGAAGATTGTCACGCTCCAATTATTGGCGAGGGCTCTCTTCAAAAGCTAATCGTGAAAATTTACGTAGAATAATAATTAACGGAGATAAGGGCTAATTTGGGATGCTTACTTTTAGCTTGTAGCTTGTAGGGCGACAAGCGTGGAAAGATTGCTGGAAAGATTGTTGGAGGGTCAAAGGGGGCATCGGGGTCAAAGAGGTCAAAGGGGTCGCGACAAGCGACTAAAAATTGTTATAAAAATTTTAGCAATATTTGGTCGCTTGTCGTGTCCCATCTGTCCCTCTGCAATCTTACGATAAGTAACTAAATAAAACAAAAAAGATTGCTGGAATGATTTAAAAAATTCCAACAATCTTTTTTATTTGACCGCTTGTCGCTATTAATCATTTATCATTAATCATTAAATATTGTATTCCTATTTTTGTTCAGCAGGAGAGTTTTGAAGAATCATAGCTTTGTCGATAGTGATAACAACATTGTTAGCAATCTCCATAGTTACAGTGTTTTCTTCTACTGATTTGATAGTACCATAAATACCACCAGCAGTAACTACTTTGCTTCCTCTTTCAAGAGAGCTTCTGAATTTAGTAATTTCTTTTTGGCGTTTTTGGTTAGGTCTAATCATAAAGAAGTAAACCACAATACCCATAAGTAATAATGGAATTAATGATGCAAAGTCAAAAGCAGCAGGCTCAGCTTGTGCAGTAATAAAATTAATCATAATTTTCTAATTTTTATATTTTAAAATTCTCTAGTTTTAAAAGTTCTCTTAATTTTTTATATCAACTTCTAATTGAACTTTATATCTGATTTTATTCGTCCTAATTTTTATTGTAGAGTACTGAAAACCGTGTTTTTGTTTAGTATCAAAAGTGTAGCCAATCTTACGAGTTTCCCCACTTAAAATAGGTTTTTTGTCATAGTCAAGTTGTAAACATCCGCAATAACCATTAATATTTACTAATACTAAACTTTCTGAAGTAACATTCTTAATATGGAAACTACCTGTAAGTATCTCGCCACTATTTACAGTTCCTAATTTTTTAACACCTATTATATTGTCAACATTATTAACTATAGTGTCAAGTAAAAAGACCTCTCCAACCTTTGTTGTTTCAACTTCTGTGTTAGAATCCTTCTTTGTGGTACCTGTAGTGTTGCAGCTAACTATAAATAGTATGCTTATTAAAATAAGTAAATCTCTCATTGTCGCAGATGTTTTATAAGCTCCCTCGTTGAGGGATTTATTTCTTACTTTTACCTTCTAGTTTACCTTCGTCCTCAAGTTCTGATGCTATCTTATCTAAGATACCATTTATAAATACATTACTTTGAGGAGTACTGTAAAATTTAGATAACTCTATGTACTCATTCATAGTTACTGAAACAGGAATATCTTTAAAACGTATAAATTCTGTAATTGCTAACTGCATCAATATGCGGTCTATTAAAGCAATACGGTCGTAATCCCAGTTTCTAGTATATTTGTTAATATAAGTCTCATTATCTCTATATGACATAAGAGTCTCATTAATTAACTCCTTAACAAATTTAAGATCTGATTTGTTTTTGTAAATTGGAGGGATAGAAAAGTCATTTAATAACTTGTCTTCTTTGATGTTCTTAATAGAATTCATAACGTTGTAAGTGATAAATTCTGCTTCATCAACCCAAAACATTGACATTTCATCTAATACCTCGAAAATGTAATCAAAATCTTCAATTTCACGTTTATAGAAGTTTACAACAAATGCTTTATGGTCTTCATATGTAGCTTCCTCTTTTTCCATGTAAGCCTTGTAATATGCTCTGTCAAGCAGGTTTGTTGTAAGTTTCTTTACTAACTCAGGGTGAGTCTCCCAACCTAAATTGTTTTTTATAAGATAAGTATTTAAATTTTCACTATTTCTAATGTGAGCAATAATAGGGTTTTCTACAAAACGTCTATTAGGATTTAAGTCCTCAAATGTAGGACGTAATTTTTTAGCTCTTTGTTCAATAGTATTTTCTTCAACATCAGCTACATCAACGATTAAACGTAACATTAAGTGATATAAATCATAGCTTTTTGTTATACTGTATAGCATGTTTTTCTCAGCTATAGCAATAGGATTCTCTTCTGTTTGAAAGTGTGAATATAACGCTTTGAAACACTTAATTCTTAATAATCTTCTACTTATCATTTTCTGTTATTTTTAAAGCGCAAAGATACAAAAAAGCATTTAATCTACAGCTATTATTAGTGATAATTTATTAACAATAAATAATAATATATCAATATAAGGATTTAACTTACTTATTTGCAGAAATTTGTACTGCATAAGTAAAAGGTAGCTAGAGCATTTTTTAGATATCTAATTTGTGAAATTTTAAAATTGAGGCTGAATAAATATAAGTAATTTTATAACTTACTTTACTCAGCCTTATTGTTTTGGAGTTACTACTCGTTAATTAATTCAAGGAATTCGTTTTCGCTAATTATTTTGACATTTAGCTTTGTAGCCTTTTCGTATTTTGAAGGTCCCATATCATCACCAGCCACAATGAAAGAAGTGTTTTTAGATATGCTAGAAACTACTTTTCCACCATGAGCTTCGATTTTGCCTTTCAATTCGTCTCTTGACATGGTTTTAAAGACTCCAGAAACAACAATCTTTAAATTTTCTAGATTAGAAGATAAAGTCTCTTTTTCGATAACATTAAAAGATAGAGAGTGAGATTTTAGCTTTTCTATGATTTGTATGTTATTTAAGTCACCAAAGAATAGCTGTATGCTTTCTGCAATTTTATCACCTACCTCATCAATCTCTAGTAATCTTTCAAGAGCTGCATTCTCTAAGGATTCTATGTTTTTTATTGAGAAGGCTATTTTCTTAGCTGTAGTTTCACCAACATAGCGTATGCCAAGCGCGAAAAGTACACGTTCAAAAGGTATAGACTTAGATTTTTCTATAGCTTTTATGATATTTGTCGCACTTTTGTCACCCATACGTTCAAGAACTTCTATTTGTTCCTTTTGTAGAGAGTAAAGGTCAGCTACATTTCTTATCAAACCCTGAGCGCATAATAACTCTATAGTCTCATCGCCTAAGCCATCAATATTCATAGCCTTACGAGAAACAAAGTGGATAATGCGACCACTAATTTGAGGAGGACAACCTGCTGAATTAGGGCAATAATGCTTAGCCTCACCTTCGTCTCTCACAAGAGGAGTGCCACAGGCAGGGCAGCAACTTATGTAGTCTATAGTTTCAGAGAAAATGGTACGTTGAGAAAAATCAACACCTACAATTTTTGGTATTATCTCTCCTCCTTTTTCTACTATCACAACATCACCAACTCTAATATCAAGAAGCTCTATCTGGTCAGCATTATGTAGCGATGCTCGTTTTACTATCGTGCCTGCTAGCTTCACAGGTTCAAGGTTAGCTACAGGTGTTATAGCCCCTGTTCGTCCCACCTGATAATCTACGCTGTTAAATAGCGTGAAGGCTTGCTCAGCGCTAAATTTGTAAGCTACAGCCCAACGAGGAGCCTTAGCCGTGTTTCCCATAATTTGCTGTTGAGAGAAACTGTTAAGTTTAATTACTACACCGTCAGTGTCATAGGGCAAGGAGTCACGTTTTTTATCCCATAGTTTTATGAAACTTTCTATTTCGTTTATGGAGCTACATAGTTTGATATTTTCTGAACATTTAAAACCCCATTCAGAAAGTTTTTGTAACATCTCATAGTGAGTATTAAAAGGGTTTTCATCACAGTAGAATCCATAAATTGTAGAATCCAGTCCACGTGATGCAACCATAGATGAGCTTTGTAGCTTGAGAGTCCCAGCAGCTGCATTACGAGGATTAGCAAAAGGGTTTTCGCCTATGTCTTCGCGTTCTTGGTTTAGCTTATTGAAAGACTTGTGAGGCATGTATATTTCACCTCTCACCTCAAAAAAATCAGGGTAATCAGTGCCTGTTAATTTTAGAGGAATAGATTTTATAGTTTTAACATTTGCTGTTACATCGTCGCCCTGAGTACCATCACC
Organism: Rikenellaceae bacterium; assembly: GCA_044433415.1. Lineage (GTDB taxonomy): Bacteria > Bacteroidota > Bacteroidia > Bacteroidales > Rikenellaceae > JAWXTP01. Next base: position 8,692 of record JAWXTP010000071.1, on the reverse strand, counting down.
ACGAGTGACACCACGAAGTAAAGATCCGTTTTGGTAGGTTAAAGAGATAGCTGTTCCGTCAAATTTAAGTTCTGTTACGTATTCTAAATTTGACTCTATTTCTTTTTTTATTCTATTGTCAAAATCTGCAATTTCTGAGATAGAATAGGTGTTTGACAAAGATAACATAGGATACCTATGTTGTACTTGAGTGAAGTCGCTAGTAAGGTCAGATCCGACGCGTTGAGTAGGTGAATTTTCATCGAAAAATTGAGGGTATTTTGTCTCTAATTCCTGTAAAAGTGAAATTCTTTCGTCAAATTCTTTATCACTAATTTTTGGCGAATTTAACACATAATAACTGTGGTTATAAGAGTGTAATTCCTGTCTAAGTTGCTCAATTTTAGAGTGTATTTCCTGTTCTGATGTCATCCTGTTTTGTTTAGTTGTTTTTAAGAAAAAAGTAAAGATATGAAAAAAAATGAAAAAAAAATTTTTGATTAATTATTTTTGATGTAATATTGTAGCTGAAAACGAAGTTTTATAAAATTTAAGAGCGAGAAATTTTGTTGATGGACAAAAGATGTTTTAGTGTGATGAAAGTATTCAGTCTAAAAAAGTTAGAGTCTAGTCGATAGATTTTTCAAGAAAGTATTAACATTATAATTTTTATTGCCAACAGTAATGAAACCAAAAAAAAGAGTTGTTACAAGTTACAAAAACTTGTCTGAAGAATTAGTAGAAGCGTTAAAAAAGAAATATCCAGCAGGATTACACGATCACATGATTCGTATAGATAAAGGAAGTGGAGATTTCTTTTATGCTGTTGTTTTAGACACTGAAGAAACTAGTTATTTAGTTAAGATTGATGTTAAGATTGATGACTTATCGGATGACGATGATGATAGAGATTATTACAATGACGAAATTCAAGGTGCAGATGAGTTGTCTGATGAAGACGATGAAGATGAATAATTAATGGGGATTTAAGACCCATTAAGGTAATTTCTAAGAACTCCTAAATAAATGGGAGTTTTTAGAAAACTTGTAATCAAATATAGTAATTAGCTTTTTTATTTGTAAAGCTAGTGTCATAAGTTACCATTAATTTAATCCTAATCTTTTTGAAGATTATTCTTAAAATCTTCTTTTTTGATGTGAATAAGTCAATTTATCACATGTTAAGTTAACATATTTATAAAAAATAGTTAAAAGTAATTAATTTAGTCATATTTGTTTTGATTTGTTGAAAACAAATGCTAGTTTTGTGTCAAACCAATATAAAACTAAATTTATTAAAGCAAATATGCAAAAATTATTATATGTTACTTTAAAGACAATCTTAGCTATCACTTTCATTTTTTCTGGTTTTGTAAAAGGCGTGGAGCCTATGGGGACTGCCATAAAAGTAAATGATTATTTTATAGCTTTTAATCTAGAGTGGTTGTCTTTTTTGTCACCTGTTATATCTGTAATATTACCAGCGATAGAGCTACTGTTAGGTCTGTTGCTTCTTGTTGGTATCTATAAAAGAGTTGTGGGAAACCTTGTGCTCATTTTTATGGTATTATTCACTGGTTTAACATTTTATATAAACATATATGAACCTGTAAGTGATTGTGGTTGTTTTGGTGACGCGTTAATTCTTACTAATGAACAAACTTTATATAAAAATATTGTTTTATTGGTTTTTGCAATATGTGTTTGTATTATCCATAGGATTAGGAATGGAAGAGTAAGTAATTCGGATGTTTATGTTCGCTATGTAAATAGTATATTAGATGAAAGGCAGCGTTCTGAATTTAAATATTTTCTGTTGTTTGCATTATTTAGTATATTTACACCTATTTATGCTTATTTTTATCACCCAGCTATAGAATTCCTTCCATACAAAGTAGGGGTTAATATTAATAAATTAATAGAATTTAAGTCAAGTGATAGCGTACAGGAGCCTTTGATGCTGTATAGAGATAAGGAAACTCAAAATACTCACGAATTTAAACTTAGTGATACAGAGTGGCAAGATACACTCAAATGGGAGTTTGTGAAATTAGTTGATAATATAAAGGTTGAAAGTGTAGTGTCTTTTGATGTTATTGACGAGATGGGAGATAATGTTGCAAGAGAAATGCTTAATGCTGAGAAACCAATAATTTTTATAGTTTCAAGAGATATTTATAATTCTGAAAAACATGTTGACAAAATTCAGGATATCGTTAAGTTTGCTAAAGATAATTGCCAGATAGCTATTCTAACAACATCTGGGATAAATGAAGCTAAGCATTTGTTGAACGGTTATGATATTAATAAGGTCGCTGTATATAATATGGATGATACTATGATTAAGTCTTTTGTCCGTGCCGAAGTTGGTCTTGTTGTTGTCGACAATGCAACTGTATTGTCTAAACACAATATGCGAACTATTTTTGGCGTTGAAGATGAATCAGATTTTAATAAATTAGTTAGTGAACAAACAAATAAAAAGGTCATATATATTATGATAAATTTATTGCTTGTATTATTAATATGTGTACCTTTGTTTATAAGCAGATATAGGAATGAGGAAAATTGATTTTATACGTATATTATTTTTATTAGTATTATCTTTTGCAAGTAACTATGCTTTTGCGGATAGTAAGCAGAAGCATGAAGTTCGTGGTGCAGAACAAATTGATGGTATTGAAGATAGTGCTGTTAATTTAATGCAATTAAAAGATAAAGATGTTCGAATTGAAAAATTGGCAAGAGTAGGTAAGAAGCTAATGACTTTTTATACAGTTCAAGGGGATAGTTCATATATATACGTGTTGACAAAATCTATTGCTACAAGGCATAATCACTGGGAAAGTGATACAATAAAACTTAACACAAATGATAGCACTGCTTTGTTTACAGATAACCTATCTATTTTTGTAGTTTTTAACAATTTGGGGCAAGAGCAAGTAAAGATTTTTTGTGGGAAAGATAAGACTTATGAAAAAACAATACGACGTATAGAAGATTTTGATAAGCCTTTTTTGCGTGTAAGTGATTTTTGTTTAGGAAAAATTATGGGAGCTTATTTTGATAAAAAAACATGGAGTGCAAATATTTATTTCTGTTCAAATAGTGAAGTTCTTGCGGGAAAGCAAAGTGAAAAAGGTAAATTCTTGTATAAATTAGTTTATAATAGAGATTTAAGACTTTGGAGTGATCCAATTTTTGTAGCTAAGCATAATGTTTTAAATTTTGAGAATTATAGTTTTGCAAGAAATATAAAAAGTAAAGATATAGACAACTTCTCCATAATGAGTTTTAACGAAAATTCTACTCCTTATTTATCTGAGTTTAATTTTAATAATTCAGAATGGGAATATCCTACAAAGATGAATGAAAATATTAATGGTCATGGTCATAAAATTTTTATTGGTAATAATATTGCTTATGTTATGTTTTTTCGAACAATAGAAGATGATATTTTAGATGATATGTATATTTGGTTTGGGCGATTGAGGGATTTAGAAAAAGGTTGTAAGAATGGTGATTTTCAAAGGGTTACAAATAATGCTATTCATAAGGATTTGTCAAGACAGGAGAAACTTGTCATAAATTCGTCAATGAATGCTGATATTGTTATAAAGAATAATAAAATATTATCTGTAATTTCTGCAAAATGGTTGCCAAATTTACCGACTTATGCATTAAAAGTAGAAATCCTAGAGAAACGAATAGTGCCATACATTAGGTAGTGTAATTATATAGAAATAAGAGTTTTAATGTTTGTTTATATAGTGGGGTGGATTATTAAAAATCAAAATAATATAAATAAATTTGTATAATGTTTTTTTATAGTAAAAAAAAATATTATCTTTGAACAAATTTTTAATATTTATAAAGTATACTAAATCAGTATACATAAAGTATATAAAATAGATAATTGAATAATAAGTTTTGGATAAATTATTGATTCTGAAATTTTGAGGGTCTAGAGATTTATTTGAAATAAATAATGCAATTTTTGCAATAATTAAAAGTTAAGAAAATGAAAAGAATTCTTGTTTCTACAAGTGGAGGTGACTGTCCCGGTTTAAATGCTGTTATTCGTGGTGTCGTAAAACGTGCTGCTCAAGAAGGAGAAGAGTGGGAAGTTTTAGGAAGTATCCAAGCATACAATGGTATTTTATGGGAGCCTACTGAAGTTAAGCTTTTAGATGAGAAAACTGTTTCTGGTATTCACTATCAGGGCGGTACTATTATTGAAACTACCAACAAAGGTGGTCCTTTTGCGTGGCCAATATATGACAAGAAGAAAGAACAGTGGGAGTATGTTGACCGTTCAGATGAAATGATTCGCAAACTTCAATATATGGGAGTTGATGCAGTAGTTAGTATCGGTGGTGATGGTTCACAAAAACTTTCACAAAAATTATTCGAGCAAGGTTTAGATATCGTTGGTGTTCCAAAAACTATTGACAATGACTTGTCAGCAACTGACTTTACTTTCGGTTTCCAAACTGCGGTACAAATTGCAACAGAGGCTATCGATAAATTGGTTACTACAGCTGCTTCTCACAACCGTACTTTTGTACTTGAGGTTATGGGTCGTCATACAGGTTGGATTGCGCTTCACGCTGCTATCGCTGGTGGTGCTGATGTATGCCTTATTCCAGAAATACCTTACGATATTAATAAAGTAGTTGAGAAATTAAAATCTCGTTACAAGAGAGGTCGTGGTTCAGCTATCATCGTAGTTGCTGAAGGTGCGGTTCCTGTAGATGGTTCTGAGTTCTCAGAGACAAGTTCAGAGGTAGGTTACGAAAATGCTCGTTTAGGTGGTGTTGCTTATGCTGTAAGTAGTCAACTTAAAGAGGCTGGTTTTGACTCAGGTGACGTTCGTGAAACTGTGTTAGGTCACTTACAACGTGGTGGTGTTCCTATCGCTTACGACCGTGTTTTAGCTACTCAATTTGGTGTGAAAGCATTTGAGTTAGTTAAAGAGAAGAAATTTGGTCACATGGTATCTTATCGTCACCCAGACATCGTGAGTGTTCCATTCACTGATGCTATTGGAAAGATGAACTTTGTTGAGAAAGATAGTGATATTATACACACAGCTAAAGGTTGTGGTATTTGTTTTGGTGACTAATACTTTGCCTTTTACGGTATTTTGATATTATGTAGGGTATGGCATTTGCTATACCCTTTTTTTTAATGTTTTTAATAGGAATGATTATGAGAAGATTTTTTTTAATTTTAGCGACAGTTATTTGTGCGACTAGTATATCTTTTGCACAGATTACAAAAACATTAAATGTTGGAGATTTTAATGGTGTAGATGTTTCGGGAGATATCTCGGTAACTTTGACTACAGAAGGAGAAGATGTAGGTAATTTCATGTATGAATTGCCTGATAATGTTGATGAGTCGCAATTTGAGTGGGAGAATAAGAATGGGATTTTAGTTGTAAAACTCCGTGATCAGATTGTTATAGGTAAGGGCAAGAAGGTAAAGCCTACAGCAAAAGTTACAATCGTGTATAAGGAGTTAGGTTCTATACAGGTGTCATCAAAGGCTTCAGTATTAGCAGATCAAGTTATTGAAGCAGAGCTTCTAACTATTAAGACAGGAAGTGTAGCTAATGTTGCGGTAGAGGTTGATGTTAGGAATTTAGATATAGTTTCTAGTACGTCTTCAAAGATTACATTAACAGGGAGTGTAGAATTTTTAACTGTAAAGGCTTCATCTATGGCTTATGTAAACACTATCACTATGGAGTGTGAGAATGCATTGATTAATGCAAATACGAATGCGGAGTGTTATGCAACTTCAAAGGTTAAATTTGAGGCTAAAGCGACAACAAATTCTAATATTTTTTACAAGGGTGAACCTGAGATAGTAGTAGTATCGTCGTCATCACTAGGTAATGTTGAACATTTCTAGAATTAATTTTATCAATTTAATGAAAAAAACAAATTCTATATTCCGCACTATCATTGTTGTATTTATAATTAGTGTAGTTGGATTAGGAAAAGCTAATTGTCAGACTAGTAGTAATGTAGATATTAATGCATTAAAGTCTAAATTGTTAAATGGTCTTTCAGGTATTTTGTCAGGGGAGACTTCTATTGACGATATAGTTAGTACAGTTAATGCTGTGGGGCTTAATTCAAACAATAGATCTACAGATTTTGAGAGTGGAGTAGCGATTGCGACGATAGAGTCTGATGTATTAGATGAAATTTCTGGTATGGTAGCGAGTACTAAGTATGCTAATCACTTTTGGGTACATAATGACAGTGGTGATGCTCCTAATGTTTACCTTGTAAATTTAGAGGGTGAGTTGGTAGCTACAGTAGAGCTTGACGGAACTATAAACAGGGATTGGGAAGCTATAGCGATATATGATGGATATATTTATGTAGGTGAAATAGGTGATAACAATGCTGTTTATGCAGACAAGAAGGTATATAGGTTTGCTGAGCCAACTATAGATATTAGTAAGTTAGACACTACTGTAAAGGTTAAGCAAGTAGAGACTATGGTATTTAATTTTGCGGATCAGCAACGTGATTCAGAGTCTTTTATGATAGATCCTTTAACAGGCAATTTAATTTTTGTATCTAAGAGGGAGGCATTAGTTGTGGTTTACGAAACTCCGTTTATAGAGACACGAGGTGATGATACAGTTTCTGTTAATCAGATAGCTACAATACCTGTATTCATGGCAACAGCAGGGGACATTTCTTATGATGGGCGTGACATACTAATAAAGAATTATTACAGTATATTTCTATGGAGTCGTGAATCAGACGACGAACCTTTATCGGAAGTATTTAAGCGTACAGCAAAGACTTTACCTTATACTGTTGAACCTCAAGGAGAATCTATAGCATGGAGCGCAGATAATTCAGCCTATTACACTGTCAGTGAGAAATTAAATGACATAAAACCTGTTATATACATGTACAAAAGAATAATGGAAAACAATGATTAATTATTGAATATTTCTAATAGTTTTCAAAAAAATGCCATGCAGCTCGATGCTGCATGGCATTTAATGCTAACGTCCACGACTGTCCGCTTTTTTCAAGAATGGCTTAGATTTTTTGCGTTTTTCGGAAAAGAACGCGGAGCAACCTCGAGGTTGTGAGCACTTCTTTTTCGGAAAAGGTGAAAAATGTAGGCCGTTATTGGGAAAAGCCGTCCCGAAGCCCCCGACATGAAACTCTACTTACAGAGAGGAAAAGCCGTCACTAACCCCGATAAGCAAAACTACTGTTCAATATAAGAGTCTTTTAGGCCTATGAAGTACAGTATACCGTCAAGTCCTATGGTCGATAGTGATTGTTTAGCGTTAGCTTTCACCTTAGGTTTAGCGTGGAAGGCGATACCTAGTCCAGCTTCACTAAGCATAGGTAAGTCGTTAGCACCATCCCCCACAGCAATTGTTTGAAGGATATCTACATTTTCCACTTGAGCAATAAGACGTAGAAGTTCGGCTTTACGTTTACCATCCACTATATCACCTAGGTGTTTACCAGTAAGTTTCCCATCTACAATCTCTAATTCGTTAGCATATACGTAGTCGAACCCAAATCTTGTTTTAAGATATTTACCAAAGTAGGTAAAACCACCAGAAAGTATAGCTGTTTTAAAGCCCACACGTTTCAGTACAGTCATTAATCTGTCAAGACCTTCAGTAATAGGAAGGTTCTCAGCTATCTCTTGCATCACCGAAACATCCAAGCCCTCTAGCATTGCTACACGACGCTTGAAACTTTCATTAAAGTCTATTTCGCCACGCATTGCAGATTCAGTAATTTCTCTTACAGCTTCACCAACACCCGCTCTATCAGCAAGTTCATCAATAACCTCTGTACGTATAAGTGTAGAGTCCATATCGAAGCAGATAAGCCTACGGCAACGTCTGTATACATCGTCAGTTTGAAGGGAGATATCAACACTAAATTTAGTAGACATCTCTAGGAAGCTAGCCTGCATAGCCCCTCTATCTTTAGGAGTACCCCTCACAGAAATTTCTATACAAGATTTAGGTAGTCTATCACTTTCATCAAGAGGAATACGACCAGTAAGACGGCGTATAGCATCAATATTAAGTCCCTGTTTGGCAATGATATCTGTTACAGCAGCAAGTTGTTGAGCTGTGATTTGACGACCTAATATAGTAATTATAATACGTTTTCTGCCGTGTCTTAGCACCCAGTCGTTATAGTCTTTTTGGTTTACAGGTTTAAATTTAATGGTTACTTCTAGTTCACTAGCTTTATAAAGCAAGTCTTTCATTATACCACCTGCTTTTTCAGGAGTAGTCTTAATAAGTATACCTAAGGACAAAGATTGGTGAATGTTTGATTGACCAATGTCTAGTACAAAGGCATCGTATTTAGATAAAATTTCAGTAAGAACTGAAGTTAAGCCAGGTTTATCTCCACCAGAGATATTGATCTGAATAATTTCGATGTTTTCTATTGTGTCCATTGTCTTTTTTTATTTGATATAGAAACAAAGATACTAATAAAAATAAGAAATCAATATAATTTTTTAACTTTTTTTAAAAATTTATAATTAGTGTTCTTTTTGCTTATTTTTTTTAAAAGAGTGTTTTCCTATTAATAATATATGTATAGTAACGCAAATTCCTATAAAAGTCAAAAGAAGCTGTAACCATAAAATTGAGCTTAAGGGTACAAAAATACTATACCCTAAGCTTAGC
>JAWXTP010000070.1:0-14974 GCA_044433415.1 Rikenellaceae bacterium | reverse complement strand
CCTATATTTATAAAAATCCAAATCTAAAACTCCTAAATCTAAAATCGAATAAAACCAATTATTAGAACTTCCCTAAACTTTTTTAGACTTATTAAATTTTAAGACGATGAATTTAACATTAAGAATATGGCGTCAAACAGACGCAAAAGATAGTGGACGTTTTGAGGATTACAAAGTTGAAGGTATTTCTGCTGACTCTTCGTTCCTAGAGATGCTTGACATCTTAAACAACAATTTAATTCACGACGGTAAAGAGCCTATCGCTTTTGACCATGACTGTCGTGAAGGTATCTGTGGTATGTGTTCGTTATTTATTGACGGACGTGCTCACGGTCCAGACGATGATATTACAACTTGTCAATTACACATGCGTAAGTTCAAAGATGGTGACACTATCACTATTGAACCATGGCGTTCTGCTGCATTCCCTGTAATCAAAGACCTTGTTGTTAACCGTAACGCTTACGAAGAAATTCTTCACGCTGGTGGTTTCGTATCTGTAAATACAGGTGGTGTTCCTGATGCAAACTCTATCGCTATTCCTAAAGAAGATGCTGAAGAGAGTATGGATGCTGCTTCTTGTATTGGTTGTGGTGCTTGTGTTGCTACTTGTAAAAACGGTTCTGCAATGTTATTCGTTGCTGCACGTGTTTCTTCTCTAGCTAAATTACCTCAAGGTAAAGTTGAAGGTGCTCGTCGTGCTAAAGCGATGGTTGCTAAAATGGATGCTCTAGGTTTCGGTGGTTGTACTAACACTGGTGCTTGTGAAGCTGAATGTCCAAAAGGTATTTCTATTACTCACATTGCGCGCTTAAATAGAGAGTACTTATGTGCTAAATTACAAGACTAAAAGAATTAACCCCTAGCAAAAATTAGTGTTTATTTTAAAAGACAACTAATTTTGTGGGGAAAATGAAATAAGTCCTGTTATTTAGAATTTTACTAAATAATTACCGTAGGTTATGAAGTTTTTGCTTCATAACCTACTTTTTTTATGTATATTTTTAAATTTCATCTATTATATACGGGGGTCATAAACAAATAATTTTAAAATTTAATATTGCCTATTGTTTCATTTTTTATCAACCTATAAGCTAAAATGGTATAAATATTAACGGTTTTTTAAAATTCATTTAATATTATTTGCAATTTAAAAAATAATTCCATAAATTTATGCGAAATTATTACAGGTGAATTACGGTAACGTATTTAAGGAAATCTCTAGAATTCCCCTTAAAAATTCTTCTATATATATCATAGAACTCCTCTATATTATATATAGAATGGGTTAAAGCCTCTTTTTGTAAACCAATTTAAATACTAATGTTATGAAAGAGTATCTTACAAATCAGATTAAGAACATCGTGTTGCTTGGCGGCTCGGGTTCGGGTAAAACGACTGTTGCAGAAGCTATGGCGTTTGAAGGTAATGTAATTGAAAGACGTGGGTCTGTAGAAGCGGATTCTACTCTGTCTGATTACACTGAAGTCGAACATATTTACAAAAGGTCGATTTACCCTACTCAACTTTTTACAGAATTTAACGGTTGCAAAATCAATATAATAGACACTCCAGGTTCAGATGATTTCTGTGGAGGTTTATTTTCTGCTTTTAAAGTTGCCGATGTTGGTATTTTAGTTATAAATGGACAAAATGGCTTTGAGGCTGGCACTGAGATTCAGATGCGCTATGCTAGAAGACACCGCAAGCCTGTTATCATATTCATAAACCAGCTTGACCACGAGAAATCAAACTGGGAGATGGCTTATGAATCTATAAAACTTAATTCACAAGCAAAACCTGTCATTGTTCAGTACCCTATTAATCAAGGTCCTGGTTTTGACACTTATGTTGACGTGTTACTTATGAAACAGTACACGTTTAAAGGTGATAATGGTGAGAGAACAGAATCTTATATATGCGCTGAAGAACTAGAAAAGGCTAACGAACTTCATAACATCCTTGTTGAAGCTGCTGCTGAAAATGACGAGGCTCTAATGGAACTATACTTCGAAAAGGGCACTCTTACAGAAGATGAAGTACGCTCAGGGCTTAAATTAGGTATTGCTAATCGTGATATGGTACCTGTTTTCTGTGGTTCTGCTAAAAAAGACATAGGCACAAAACGACTTTTAGAGTTTACAACAAATGTTGCTCCTGGTCCTATTGAAGCTCCTAATTTCAAAACTACAGAAGCAGAAGAAATTGAGCCAAAAATGGATGGTGGTGTTGCAATTTTTGTATACAAAACACTTATTGAACCACACTTAGGTGAACTTTCTTTCTTTAGAGTTATCACAGGTACTTTAAAAGAAGGCATGGAACTTATAAATCCAAAAACTGGAAATAAAGAAAAAATATCTCAGATTTTCATTACAGCAGGTAAGTCAAGAACTAAGGTTCAGTCTTTATGTGCTGGTGACATAGGCTGTACTGTTAAATTAAAACAAACTAAAACTAATGATACTCTTGCCACTTCTGACATTAAGTGGTGCGTTAAACACATAAACTTCCCAGAACATCGTTACAGAACAGCTGTTCGTCCTCTAAACGCTTCTGACGAAGAAAAACTAGGAGACATCTTAAATAAAGCGCATTTTGAAGACCCATCAATCGTTGTTGAGTATTCTAAAGAGCTTAAACAAATAATTTTATATGGACAAGGTGAGCACCATCTTAATATCTTAAAATGGCAAATTACTAATAATGCTAAGATAGATATTGAATATTTTGCGCCTAAGATTCCATATCGTGAAACTATTACTAAGGTTGCAGCAGCTGACTATAGACATAAAAAACAAAGTGGTGGAGCTGGTCAATTTGGTGAAGTTCACATAGTTATTGAACCTTATATCGAAGGAGCTCCTCAGCCAACACGTTTTAAAGTTGGTGGTAAAGATATCGTACCTAACATTAGAAGTTTCGAAACTGTAGATTTAGAATGGGGTGGCAAATTAGTATTCTACAATGCTATTGTTGGTGGAGCTATAGATGCACGTTTCTTACCAGCTGTATTAAAAGGCTTAATGGAGAAAATGGAAGAAGGTCCTCTTACAGGTTCTTATGCTCGTGACATTAGAGTTGTTCTTTATGATGGTAAGATGCACCCTGTAGATTCTAATGAAATTTCATTTAAACTTGCAGCAAGACACGCTTTCAAAGAAGCATTTAGAAATGCTGCTCCTAAGATTATGGAGCCTATTTATAAAGTTGAAATCCTTGTTCCATCAGACAGAATGGGTGAGGTTATGAGTGACTTACAAAATAGACGTGCTATTATTGAAGGTATGGCATCTGAGAAAGGATTTGAAGTACTTACAGCAAAAGTTCCTTTAGCTGAGATGTACAGATATTCTACTTCGCTTAGTTCTCTATCTAGTGGACGTGCAACTTACTCTATGCAGTTCGCAGGTTACGAACAAGTACCGTCAGATGTACAAGATAAATTACTTAAGTCTTACAAAGACACAGATACAGAATAATATATATGGGGAGGTCTTAGGCCTCCCTTATATACTATCATTGATTTTTAAACGACTTGCTAAAACAAACCCCAAAAATAAATCCTTTATCTTGTATCGTCTACACATGTAACACCATACAAGATATTTAACAAAATTACTACAATATGAAAACAAATTATTTTAATGAAAAAACTAAACCAGAAATTGCTCTAGTTGTGCGTACAGAGGTGAAACCTCACAGAAGGGTAGAGTTTGATGGTTTATTAAAAGATTTTGTTGAAAATAGCAGAAAAGAAACAGGTTGTTTAAGTTATAAGGTATATCAAGACCTAGATAATCCTAATATTTGCATTTTTCACGAGATTTGGGCAACAAAAGATGATTTAATGACACATAGATCTGATCATAATTTTAAATACTATATGGCTAAAAAAGACCATCTAGTATCAAGAAAATATAGTCCAGGTTTATTTGAGCGCTCTAATGCAGCTAATCCTGAAAGTAGCAAAGGTAGCCTAGTTTTATTCGCAAAAATCAAAGCATTGCCAGGCAAAGAAGCTGAATTAGAAGAAATATTAACAAGCCTAATAGCTCCAACAATAGCTGAAAAAGGATGCGAACACTATGAATTACACAAAAGCCACCTTGACCCTTTAAAATTCCTTTTCCACGAAACATGGACAACAGTTGAAGATTGGAACGAACACATGAAGACTAAGCATATTCTTGATCTTCTAGAAATTATAGATAATTACGTTGATGGTGGCATAAATGTTACAAAAGCAAAACAAATACTCTAAGTAAACTTCTACAAACTAGGCTTTGAAATTTTAGGGTTTTAAATCAAAACTTTAAAATTACAAATCGAATAAAACCAATTTGCAGAACTCCTATTAATAGTATAAATCAGAAATATATTAACGATTTATTAATATTCATACTGAAAAACAATAAAAATGTAATAAAAATACATTTTTTATAAAGAAAATTTAAATAAAATTTGGTTTATAAATAATAAAGTATTACATTTGTGGAGTAATATAAGTATTACAATTTGATTTTTCATAATGATGTAAGTTTATTGCAGGGGGTTAGCCGTGAGGCTCACCCCCTGCTCCATTTTACATAATTTAATATTTATAAATTATTAGTGCCCGATAAGAAAATAACACATAAGAAAAAGCGACTATCATAAATTTAATTTTATGATGTTAACTTTTTCTTATGTGTTACAATACAGCTAATTTGGAATACTTACAGCAACTAGTGTAATACAATCATCTAAAACTGTTTACATTTAAAAATATGCTAAAAAAACACAAAAGCCACGCTACTAACCAATAACGTGACTTTTGTAATTTTAGAGTATTTATAATACCCTATTCAAAGAAGTATTTTTTAGAATTATCATAACTAATAGCCGCAACCATCTTACCAATAAACTCTTCTTCTGAAGCAGGAAGTTTACCTGCCTCTATATCAGCACCAAGTATATTACATAATATCCTTCTGAAATATTCATGGCGTGTAAATGACAAGAAGCTACGAGAGTCAGTCAACATGCCAATAAAGCGACTTAACAAACCAAATGAAGAAATAACTTCAATTTGCTTAGTCATACCATCAAATTGATCCAAGAACCACCAAGCAGCCCCATATTGCATCTTACCTACAGTCTCACCAGTATTAAAGTTATAACACATAGCCGCCATTACCTCGCTATCTTTAGGATTTAGGTTATAAAGTATTGTCTTAGCCAACTTATCTTCTGCATCTAAACGACCTAGGAAACGACTCATAGGCATTGCTATAGGTTTATCATCTATAGAATCACAACCAACATCTGGACCTAACTTCTCGAACAAACGTAGAGAGTTATTACGAAGTGGACCTATGTGGAATTGCTGAGCCCAACCAGCCTCACTATTCATTACAGCTAGGTGATACAAAATTGCAGATTTGTAGACAGCGATTTTACCTGCACATACACTCTTTCCACATCTTATACTTTTAAAGATTTCGTCTGCTTGACTATCTGTAAAAGGTTCAGCATAGAAAGTGTCAAGTCCATGGTCAGAAACCACACAGCCATTTTCAATAAAATGTTGTTGACGAACTCTTAATGCAGCAACAAGACCACCAAAAGAATCTATAGGCATACCTGCTGCCTCGCTAAGCAAATTAATATAGTCATTATATCCACTGTTATCTATTGCTACAACCTTGTCAGGTCTCCATGTAGGCAATACCTTAACATCACTTTGTGCTTCATTAGCTTTCTTGTGATACTCTAAAGAATCAATAGGGTCGTCAGTAGTACAAACAACCTCAACTTTCATCTTTTTAAGCATATCCATAGCGCCAAATCCACCAGCGGCAATTTGTGCATTACAGTTATCATAAATCTCACGACATGTTTCAGGTGTCAACAATCTATCCTCGTTAAAATATCTCTTTAACTCAAGGTGAGACCAGTGGTAAATAGGATTACGCATAGTATAAGGCAAAGTTTCTGCCCATTTTTCAAATTTAGCGTAATCATCACCATCACCAGTGATATATTTTTCATCCACACCATTAGCACGCAACAAACGCCATTTATAATGGTCACCTCCTAACCACATCTCTGTGATAGTTTTAGGAGCATAGTTCTCAGCTATCATCTGAGGACTTAAATGGTTATGAAAATCTATAATCGGAGCATTTTTTGCATAATTATCGTATAATCTCTGTGCGGCTTCGCTCTGAAGCATAAAGTTATCATTGATAAAACCCATACTTTAAATTTTAAAACATTAAACAATCTTATTCATGTAACAACCTAGCGATACCTAATTCAAGACCTCTAATCTCTGCTAAACCTTTAAGGCGACCAATTAAAGAATAACCAGGGTAAGCATTTTTACCTAAATCATCTATCATCTGGTGACCATGGTCAGGGCGCATAGGAATAGAAATATCTAAAGTGTTTTGCACCTTTACTAGCTCCTTAACAATAGAGAACATATCTATAGAACCTTCTAAGTGGTTAGCTTCATAAAAGTTACCTGCTTCGTCTCTTTCTGTAGAACGTAAATGAACAAAGAAAATCCTATTGTCTCCACCCAATTTTTTTGCCATTTGAGGAAGGTCGTTATCTTTTCTAACACTTAAAGAACCTGTACAAAAACACAGTCCATTAGATTTATTAGGCACAGCATCAACAAGTTTCATAAAATCTTGTTCTGTACTTAGGATACGAGGCAAGCCTAATAATTTATAAGGAGGGTCGTCTGGATGTATCGCCATCTTAGCTCCACATTCGTCAGCTATAGGTGTAACCTCACTTAAGAAATATATCAAGTTAGCACGTAAAGAATCTTCGTCTATATCTTTATATTTCTCTAAACCCTCATGAATAGCATCTAACGAGAAAAGATCTTTTGCACCTGGCAAACCCATCAGTACACTCTTAGTGATAAGTGCTTTATCTTCGTCACTCATAGCTTCATAAGCTACTTTTGCAGCTGCTACTTCTTCTGCTGAATAATCATTCTCAGCACCTGCACGATTTAAGATATAAATATCGAAAGCCACAAATTTTGCTCTTTCATATTGTAAAGCCTTAGAACCATCTTCCAAAGTAAATGCCACATTTGTACGAGTCCAGTCAAGAACAGGCATAAAGTTATAGGTAATAACCATAACCCCACATGCAGCAAGGTTACGAATACTTTGTTTGTAATTTTCTATATGTAGCTTATAGTCTCCTGTAGCAGTTTTTATATCTTCACTAACAGGTAAACTTTCAACAACACTCCAAGTTAAACCTGCTTCTTCTATTTTTGCTTTTCTAGCACTAATTCCTTCTACTGTCCATATATCTCCTACTGGAATATGGTGTAAAGCTGAAACAATACCTGTTGCTCCAGCTTGTTTGATATGGTTTAGTTTCACAACGTCATGATCACCATACCATCTCATTGTTTGTTCAAATAATTTCATTATAAATATATTTTAAACATTAAAATTTATAATTCTATTTAAGGAATTACACTCCACTAAATACGCTAAATCCTCCATCTACAGGAATCACAGTACCTGTAACGAAAGAAGCTGCATCACTCATTAACCAGTGGATAACCCCATGTAGCTCATCAGCTTTACCCATACGTCCAAAAGGTGTATTTCTTACGATATCCTCAGCTCTTGGAGTGTAAGAACCATCAGGGTTTGTTAAAAGAGTACGATTTTGCTCTGTTAAAAAAAACCCTGGAGCTACAGCATTAACACGTACTTTCTCACCGTATTTCTTAGCCATTTCAACGCTCATCCAACGAGTAAAATTATCTATAGAAGCCTTAGCAGAAGAATAACCAACTACACGAGTAATAACACTTTGTGAACTCATAGACGAGAAGTTGATTATACTACCCTTACCTTTTTCAGCTATCTCTTTACCTAGAATTACAGAAGGAATAATTGTTCCCATGTAATTTAAGTCAATTACTGAACGCATATCTGAAAGGTTAAGGTTAAAGATATTTGAATCTGGACCTATAGTTGCTCCAGGCATGTTACCACCTGCGGCATTAATAAGAACGTCAATAGTTCCAAATTTAGCTAAAATAGCATCCTTAACAGCTTCCATATCTGTATCACTTGTTACATTCCCTTGAGCGAAAAATGCTACTCCACCCTCTCCTTCAATCTCTGAAACAAACTCATCACCTTTAGCCTGATTACGACCAATAATTACAACTTTGGCTCCATTCTGTGCTAAGTATTTAGCAACTGAACCTCCTAAAACACCATAACCTCCAGTTATAGCAATTACTTTATCTTTTATATCGAATAAACTCATATTATTTATATTTAAATCAAAAATTATTTCACAAAACTATTAAAGCTTAATAGGCTTATAAGTAGGAACTAAAGATTTCATTATAACCCAACCTATCAAATATGCCACTGAACACAAACAGAAGATAATGAAATAGCCTGCTGGCTTACCAACGAATCCTAAGAACTCTAGGTTAGTTTCTCCTGCGTATACGAATAGGTTACCTGCTGTTTTTTGTAATAACATAGAACTGACACCACCAGCCATACCACCAATACCAGTAACTGTAGCAATAGCAGATTTAGGGAACATATCACCCACAGTAGAGAAGATATTAGCAGACCAAGATTGGTGAGCTGCACCTCCAAGACCTATAAGCAAAACAGGGAACCAAGGAGAGATAGTACCTAAAGGCTGAGCAAGCAGCACTAATAAAGGCACAAAAGCAAAGATTAACATAGCTCTCATACGTGCAGCATAAGGGTCTAAGCCTGTTTTTGCCATAATAATTGTAGGTAATTTACCACCATAGATAGACAACATAGTCACTGCATAAAGCGAGAAAATCAAGGCTACACCTAAGCCATCAGAAGTTTTAATACCAAACTGAGTATCTAAGTAAGAAGGAGTCCAGAATAAGAAGAACCACCACACACCGTCAGTCATAAACTTACCAAGTACAAAAGCCCATGTTTGTTTATACTTAAACGCCTGAGCAATAGAAATCTTACCTGTACCTTCTGTAGCAGGAACTTCGTCCTTATCTTGCTCTATATATTCAAGTTCTGCCGCGTTTACATGTTTGCTATGGTGAGGGTCATCATATATGAATACCCAAACGCCCATCCAAACAAAACCTAAAGCTCCAATAACAATAAATGCCATTTCCCAACCATTACCAACTCCTATACTTTGGAAATACTTAGCCAACAAAGGAATAGTCAAAGGCGCTATAAGTGCACCAATAGAAGCACCTGCATTAAAAATACTAGTTGCATAAGCTCTATCTTTTTTAGGGAAATATTCTGCTGTAACTTTAATAGCGGCTGGGAAGTTACCAGACTCACCCAACGCCAAAATACTACGAGCAATAATAAAAAACCACGTACTAACACTAGCAATAGTTGCAGCAGCTGTACCTGTAGCAGAAATCAATTCTGCGGCAGATTCAAGCCCCATATAATGCTCTGTCAATATTCCACATAAAGCATGCGTACAAGCACCTACAGACCAAATACCTATTGCCCAAAGAAAACCTTTTTTACTACCGAGCCAATCAACAAATTTTCCAGCGAATAACATACAAACTGCATATACTATAGAAAATATAGCAGTGATAGTACCATAGTGTGATTCATCCCAGTGAAATTCTGGCTTGATGAATTCATCCCATGTAAGAGATAGTACTTGTCTGTCTAGGTAGTTAATTGTTGTAGCAACGAATAGCATAGAGCATATCGTCCAACGCCACGAAGTTGGTTTTTGAGAATTATTTGGCATAATTATTATTTTTTATACTGTGAAATTATATCTATTGATTTTTTACATATTTCTGAAATTTTAGACCACTCTTTAGCTGCTACAACATCAGCAGGAAATAGGTTAGAACCCATACCAACACATGTCACACCAGCCTTACCCCATGCAGATAAATTTTCTTCTGTAGGCTCTACTCCACCTGTTACCATAAGCATAGACCATGGCATAGGAGCTTTAACATTTTTAACGAATGAAGGACCTCCCACATTCCCCGCTGGGAAGACCTTACATAAATCACATCCTGCTTCTTGAGCAAAACCTATTTCTGATACCGAACCACAGCCAGGTGTGTAAGGTATCAATCTACGGTTACAAACTTTTGCAATTTCAGGATTAAACAAAGGACCAACAACAAAGTTAGCACCTAACTGTATATACAAAGAAGCAGTTCCTGGGTCAACAATAGAGCCAACACCAACAACCATTTCTGGGCATTCTTTTGCAGCGTACTTCACAAGCTCCGTGAATACTTCATGTGCGAAATCGCCTCTATTTGTGAATTCAAAAGCTCTAATACCTCCATCGTAACATGCCTTAAGCACATTCTTAGAAACTTCTGAATCACTATTATAAAAAACAGGAACAACACCTGTTTTTGCCATTACGGAAAGGACTTCTATTTTTGAAAATCTTGCCATGATATTAAATTTTTATCAAATAAAAAAGGAATGTTACCCTATCGAGAAACACGTCCCGATGCATCACCCCCCATAAGTTTCTCAACCTCTTCAACAGTAGCAAGGTTAAAGTCACCTTTAATAGTATGTTTTAGTGCAGATGCAGCCACAGCAAACTCTAAGCTCTTTTGAGAATCCCCCTCATAAGTAAGCTCACCATAGATAAGACCTCCACCAAATGAATCGCCACCACCTACACGGTCAACGATGTCAGTAATATTATAACGTTTTGAACTAAACAAAGTCTCACCATCATAAACCATAGCTCCCCAAGTGTTGTGCGATGCACTAACAGATCCTCTAAGAGTAATAGCAACTTTCTTAGCACGTGGAAACTTATCCATTAACTGTTTTGCAACACTTTTAAAACTTTCTGCTTCTACTGCACCCCCTGTATTAGCCACATCAAAACCCTCAGGTTTGATTCCGAAAACTTTCTCAGCATCTTCTTCGTTAGCGATGATAACATCACAACATTCTGTTAAAGCTGGCATAACCTCTGAACAGTCTTTACCATATTTCCATAAGTTTTTACGGTAATTTAGGTCCATAGAAACAGGAACTCCTAGTTTATTAGCAGCCTGTACAGCCTCTAAGCAAACATCAGCAGCAGATTGACTAATGGCAGGTGTTATACCTGTAAAATGGAACCAATCAGCTCCTTCTAGAACTTCTTCCCAATTAATCATCCCCTTTTGAATTTCAGAAATAGAAGAATGGGCACGGTCGTAAACTACTTTACTAGCACGGCACACAGCACCAGTTTCTAGAAAGTAGATACCTACTCTATCACCACCGTAAATAATATCTGAAGTCGACACTCCAAAACGGCGTAACTCTTTTATACTGCTATCAGCTATATCATTTTTTGGTAATCTTGTAACGAAAGAAGCTTCCATACCATAGTTTGCTAAAGATACTGCAACATTTGCTTCTCCTCCCCCGAAAGTAGCTTCATAAGACGTTGCTTGAACAAATCTTAAATTGTCTGGTGTTGCTAAACGTAGCATGATTTCGCCAAACGTAATAACTTTCTTACTCATTTTTATTTTTTTTAAATTGGACTTAATTGCATTTATTTAAGTGCGCACTATAAACTAGTTTTATTCGAATTTTAAAATTCAAAAATATTAAACCTCAGCCTTCTAGAGACCTCCTATAAGCTATTTAATTATCTATTTTGCAAATAGCGACAACGGTAAGATTGTCGCTAATCTAGATTTTAGTATTTTATAAGGCAGCGGCAATAAAGTTTTATTACCGTTCCTCTATATAAACTTTCCTATTTCTGCTCACCATAGAACTTCTCGATAACAACCTCTACATCATTATCTTTAGCAGCTCCTTTTCTTGTACGACCATTTTCAACAGCCCAAACAAGTTCAGCATAAAGTTCTTTAACAACTTCTGGTTGTTCATCAAGTAAGTTTTTATCACTTTCTTCAGAGATATTGTCTTTCATATTGAACAACTGCATTCTTGGTGTTTCGTCAGTTACAGCATTTTTGCCTGGAGCACTCCAACCACCCGAGAAAGGACAAACGATAAGTTTCCAATCACCTTTACGTACTGAGAAGTAGCCGTGAATTGAGTGATGAATAACTATAGCCTCACCTCTACAATCTTTCTTAGGCTTACCTTTTAGTTCGTCATAGATACTGAAACTATCTTCTGCGTAATCTTTAGGAAGTTTGATTTTATTAATATCAGCACATGTTGCCATAAATGAAGATAAAGATATAGGTTTATCACATTCTGAACCTGCTTCAACCTCTTTAGGCCATTTTATAATGTAAGGGATTCTGTGCCCTCCATCATAAGTGTCCGCTTTAGTACCTCTGAATACAGAATTAGGATAATGACCATGCTCTTTAAGTACATTAATCTTTGCAGCAGGAGAACATCCATTATCAGCAGTAAAGATAATCATTGTATTATCTTCTTGTCCAGATTTCTTAACTTGCTCAACAACACGACCTACGATATCATCAACATACATCACAAAGTCTGCATAAGGACTAATACCTGATTTCCCTTGGAATTCCTCAGGAGGCAAAATAGGTGTATGAGGAGCTGTTAATGGGAAATATAAGAAGTAAGGTTTATCTTCTTTAGATTTTTCATCTATGTATGTTAACGCTTTTTGCGTAAAATGCTCTAAAGCTGTATGAATATCAAAATCTTCCGCAATAGGGCCTTTTCTATAAAATCCATATCCAGTATTCTGCTCAATAGTATCTCTCACAGGCGCCGTAACGTTATGTCCTTCAATATAGCAATATGGTGGAATATCTAAAGAAGCACTCATGATATGAGAGTAATCAAACCCATTGTCTATAGGAGTATGACTGAGCTTCTCGAAATTAAAATCGTGCTCTCCTTCACCCGTACGTTCCCAACCTAGCCCTAAGTGCCATTTACCAATAATGCCTGTATTATACCCATTCTCAGATAGCATTGTTGCTACTGTAACACGTTCTTTCTCAATAAGTGGAGCATCATAAGACCATGTCACACCTGTTTGTAAAGAGCTTCTCCAATTATAACGACCAGTAATAATACCATATCTTGAAGGTGTAGATACACTAGATGTTGTGTGAGCATCAGTAAAACTCATACCATCGTTAACTAGTTGATCTAAATAAGGTGTAGCAATTTTACAGTTATTGTCAAGTGCTGTAATATCACCAAACCCCATATCATCTGCCAATATATAAATAATATTTGGTCCGTCATTTTTAGCTAATAGCGATATAGGGATTACTGTCGCTACTGAAGTTAGAATTCTTTTAAGTTTCATAATATATTGTTATTTTTGTTGGTTCACGTTGTTTTACTTCTTCAAATACACGGTAAAGATACAAAAATTATATTAATAATCAAAAAAAGTTATATTTATTCAATAAATTAGCAATAAATCAATTACCGGAAACAAATCACAAATAATTCATTGCATATAATAACAAATAGTAACTAAAACAATTTATCTTTAATTTAGTTTATTAATAATAGTATTCTCATATGGGGAGTTCTAAGCAGCTATATAAACTCCTTTTACTCGATTTGTATCTAAATGTTTTATTCTTGTAATTAAGTTCTCTTAATTTAGATGTTGTCTTTGTCTAGTCTATTTATTACTTGTTCCAAGCTATACTCCCATTCTGGGATAACTACACCGAAAGTTTTTGAAAACTTAGCTTTACTCATAACCGAAAAAGCTGGTCGTGTAGCTGCTGTAACATATTCTGAAGTCGCGATAGAGTTTACCTTACACTTCAATCCACTCAACTCCATAATCTGCTGAGCAAAGTCAGCCCAACAAGTAGCTCCCTCATTCGAAAAATGATATGTACCATAAACATCTGCCCCCTTATCGGATTTTTTGATTGTTGTCATTATTGCCAAAGCTAAATCGTCCGCCGAAGTTGGAGAGCCCCATTGATCTGACACAACACTTATCTCCTCTCGTTCTGCTCCCAGTCTACGCATGGTTTTCACAAAGTTATTTCCATAAGTACTATACAGCCAACTTGTTCTTAAGATAATAGTTTTAGGATTTTTTTTAGCCTCGTTCTCACCCTCTAATTTTGTTGCTCCATAAACACTTTGTGGGTCCTCCTCCATATCCTCAGTAAGAATAATATTTGCGCTTCCGTCAAATACATAATCTGTCGACACATGTACAAACTTAGCTCCGATTTTTGTAGTTTCAGTTGCTAAAATTCCAACTGCTGTAGCATTAAGAAGTTTTGCCAATTCCTGTTCGCTCTCTGCCTTATCAACAGCAGTATAAGCAGCAGAGTTTATGACCCAATTAGGTTGCTTTTCGTTAAGAAAAGATGCCACCTTATCAGAATTTGTGATATCCAATTCCTCAACATCTGTAAATACGAACTCGTATGCTGAGAACTTTGGAGCTAAATCTCTTAGACAACTACCTAATTGTCCATTCGCTCCTGTTACTAAAATTTTCTTTTTCATTAATATATTCTATTAAATAAATTCTTAAACAAAATTACTAATAAATTTACTCTAAAAAAAACGTATTAAACAGCAACTTTCGTCCTGACCTTGACAAGCCTGAATAACCAAAAACACAACTACCTGCAAAACAATTCTTTACGATTTAGTGAAATTAAATTTGAGTGACTCACAGTCAAATAAGACGTTGAAATAATTATTACTAATGCTAATACGTCTGAGCCCTGATAAAGTTGCAAGGGGCACGATAAGTGAATGATGAATGATGAATGATGAATGATAAATTAGGCGACAAGCGTGGAAATCTTTCACAAAATTTTTTAATCAATTTTTTTAATCAATTTTTAGTCGCTTGTCGCGACCCCTATGCACATTCTTGGTCGGAAGAATTTTTACAATAATATATTTATTAACTAGCATTTTAAATTACTAAATATCAATAATTTCAATCATTTAATATTAGAGTTCATACAGCTAGAAATACAATTTTT
>JAWXTP010000069.1:0-15169 GCA_044433415.1 Rikenellaceae bacterium | reverse complement strand
ATCGTAATATGAAGATTGGCTTTGGATCTATAATTGCTGACGATATGGGACTTGGTAAGACTTTACAGGTTATAACGCTTATTCAAAGGCTAAAAGAGGATGGAGCACTTGCTAAACGTAAAGTGCTTGTTATCACTCCGACAGGTCTACTTTACAACTGGCAAAAGGAGTTGGAACGATTTGCACCCAGCCTTACAAGTCATATCTATCACGGTACGTCACGTAAGATTGCAGATTTTAAGTCTGATGTTATGCTTACGAGTTACGGTGTGTTACGTTCTGATACCGACCTTCTAAAGCGTAAGAAGTGGCAAGTAGTGGTAATTGATGAGGCGCAGAATATCAAGAATGCAGTGACTGCACAAAGTAAGGCTGTGCGTTCGATTTCTGCTACTGTGCATATTGCGATGAGTGGAACTCCTGTTGAGAACCGTCTATCAGAGTTTTGGTCGATAATGGACTTTACTAATAAAGGCTACTTAGGTACGGTGAAGAGTTTTAACTCAGAGTATTCGCGCCCCATACAACAAGACAATAATATGGAGTGTGTAGAACGTTTCCGCAAAATAACTGCTCCATTTATGTTACGCCGTCTAAAGAGCGACAAATCAATTATCTCAGATCTGCCAGACAAAATTGAAGAGAATCAATATGCGCGACTTACTTCAATGCAGTCAGCAATATATCAGGAAACTCTCACTTGTGCAATGAATGCCATAGAGGATATTGATGATAGTTCACAGCAGGCATTATTTAAACGCCAGGGCTTGATTTTACAGATGATTCTTGCTCTCAAACAGATTTGCAATCACCCAGCACTCTTTATCAAGAATGGGGAGTTTTCGGCTGAGTTATCTGGTAAAGCACAGATGTTGCTTGATATAGTCGACACAATAGTTCAGAGTGGTGAAAAAGTTTTGATATTCACGCAATTCAAGGAGATGGGTAAAATCTTAGAGAAAATTATCGAAGATCGTTTCTCGGTGCGTCCGCTCTTTTATCACGGAGGCTGCTCAATAAAGGAGCGCGAGACTATGGTTGAGCGTTTCCAATCAAATAAAAACGACCAGATATTTATCCTCTCATTGAAAGCCGCAGGAACAGGCTTGAACCTTACGGCTGCCACACATGTTATTCATTACGACTTGTGGTGGAACCCAGCGGTAGAGGCACAAGCAACTGATAGAGCCTACCGTATAGGTCAAAAGAGCAATGTTGTTGTACATCGCTTCATTACCAAAGATACCTTTGAGGAGCGTATCAATGATATGATAGAGAGTAAACGCCACTTGGCCAATATGACCGTTTCAACAGGTGAAAAATGGATAGGTGAGCTAAGTAATAGTGAACTACGAGAAATTTTTGGTTGATATATAAAGGAAACTTATAGAAACTGCTTTTATCTCAGATAACACTTATTTTTTGTTTTCTAAAATGGTGATTCCAGATTGTGCAAATCTGGTGATGCAAAGTTGGGTATTACACCTATGAATTATCTAAAAAATAACAAATAAAAAATGCGACCATCGTAAATTTAATTTTATGATGGTCGCATTTTTTATTTATTAATATACGACTATTTGAGATGCTTACTATAGACAGCAAAAATATGAGATAGACAACGGTGTAAATATTCTCTATATTCATGCTTTAACTGTAATTTTGTACACATAAAATGGTGTGAAACACTAAGAGTATAAATCGTGTAATTAAGTGATTTAGTAATCAATTCTTAACAATAAATATTTTAATGAATATGAATAAATTTACAACCCTATTACTGGGAATAGCTTTAATTAGTTCCTGTGCAACCAACAACAAAGAGACAAAACTTGTTAGACCAGTAAAATTATATAAAATAGAGTCTCTTCAAAGTTTTGAGAAATCATTCTCTGGATTGGTTATGCCTGATGAATTTAGCAACCTAGCCTTCAAAATGGGTGGATACATAACTACAATAAATGTGATTGAGGGGCAGAGTGTTAAGTGTGGAGATATAGTTGCTGAGATTGATTCGCAAGATTTTCAATTAGAACTTGATACACAAAATGCTATATATATCAAGGCGAAATCCCAGGCTCTTAGAGCAAAAAGACTCCTTGAAAAGGATGCAATCTCTAAGCAAGAGGCTGAAAGTTTAGAAGCAACGTATATAGGTGCCAAATCAGCATATCAAACTATGAAAAACATACTTGCTGATACAAAAATCATAGCCCCATTTGATGGATTTATCCAACATAAATATGTAGAGTGTTACCAACGGGTACAGTCTGGAGAACCTATAGTTCGTCTCATAAATCCAGACTTATTACAGGTGCTTTTTACAATTCCTGAAACAAATGTTGAATACCTATCAAAAGATAGCAAATTGTATGTTGAGTTTGATGTGTATAAAGGAAAGCGTTTTGAGGCACAGATAAAGGAGTACGTGGAGGCATCGCCAAATGGTGCAGGGGTTCCAGTTTATCTAAAGATTACAGACGAAGAGTTCAATTCGGGTGATTATAAAATTTCCGCTGGATTTTCGTGCCGTGTGAAACTTGTTGTAGAAAGCTCTTTACAGTATAAAAATTCTATAACAGTACCTGTTTCAGCCTTAGTTTATGATAATGAAAACAATCAAAAGTCATTATTCTGTTACAACCCAACTACTCAAAGCGTTGAAAGACGACACGTAAGTGATAACGGAATTATCATCGGTGAAGATATGATAATTGTTGAGGGGGATATAAAAGTCGGTGAAAGGATAGTTGCCGCAGGGGCCTCATACTTAACAGATGGGCAAAAGGTAAAAGTGTTAGCTAACTAATAAGAAATAAAATGTTTAATATACCACAATATTCTATAGAAAATAAAAAGGTAATCTACCTATTATTGTTGATTATCCTTATTGGCGGATGCTATTCTTTCTTTGAACTGCCAAAAAAGGAGGACTCTCCATTTGTAATAAAAACTGCTGTGTTAGTTACACAGTATCCTGGAGCAACACCTCAGGAAGTAGAAACCCTCATTACTGAGCCTATTGAACGTGAAATTCAATCAATGAGCGAAGTAGACAAGATTAAATCAGAGTCTTATTTTGGACTCTCTAAAATAACAATAGACCTAAACCCAGATATTGCCCCAAGTAGAATGCCTGCAAAGTGGGATGAGTTACGTCGTAAGGTTATCAATATTCAACCTCAGTTACCAGTAGGGGCTTCTAGTATTACTGTTAATGATGACTTTGGAGATGTTTTTGGAATCTATTATGGATTAACCATTGATGAGGGGTTCTCATATAATGAATTACGCCATTGGGCACAAAAGATTAGAACCAAACTAACACCTATTGAGGGTGTACAGAAAGTAATGCTGTATGGTGAACAAACGGAGGTGATAAATGTATCTATCACTCCATCAAAATTAGCCTCTCTAGGGATTGATCCTTCAGCAATAAGAGCAACTTTGCAGGGGCAAAATGGTCAAATAAATACAGGGTTAATTTCAACTAATAGTTACCAACTTCGTATTATCACTGAGGGGGCGTATGCTTCATTGGAAGATATTGAAAGTCAGTTGATTGTGACAAAGGATGGTGAGGAAATTCGTTTAGGAGACATAGCGACTGTTGAGAGAGGATATTACGACCCACCAACAACACTAATGAGAGTCAATGGTAGGCGTGCTATTGGAATTGGTGTAGCAACTGGGTCTGGTGATAATGTTGTGGCCGTAGGTGAGAAAGTCGATATTGAGTTGAAGCATATCAAGGAGATAATGCCAATTGGTGTTGAACTAATTTCATTATATCCTGAGGATAAAATTGCTGATGAAGCAAATAATGGATTCATAATAAATTTGATAGAATCTCTACTTATAGTAATTGTTATTATTTTCCTAGCGATGGGTTATAGAGCAGGTTTGCTTATTGGGAGTTCGCTTATCTTTTCAGTTGCAGGTGCATTGCTGATAATGTGGATAACGGGTGTTGGACTTAATAGAACCTCACTAGCTGCTTTTATTATCGCTATGGGAATGCTAGTCGATAACGCTATTGTTGTGACTGATAATGCACAAATTGGAATACTTAGAGGTAAAGATAAGGTTCAGTCTCTTATCGATGGTGCTTTAAAACCTCAGTGGGCGCTGTTAGGTGCTACTTTTATTGCTGTGGTTTCGTTTTTGCCTATGTATCTAGCTCCGTCTTCTGTAGCTGAGATTGTTAGCCCTTTATTTGTTGTCTTGGCTGTATCACTGGGACTAAGCTGGTTACTTGCGATGAGTCAAACAACAAGTTTTGGAACATTTATTCTAAAATCGCGCGATAAAGATAGTGAAGTGATTGACCCATACGATAAACCTCTCTACCATAAGTTTGGTAGAGTGTTAAAATCTATGATTAGGCACCGATACTTAACTCTTGTAAGTGTTGTCGTAATTCTTGTTTTTTCGTTATTTATAATGGGGCTTATGCCACAAAGTTTCTTCCCAAAGATGGATAAACCTTACTTTAGGGCTGACTTGATTTATCCTGAAGGTTTTAGTATTCAGTCTGTTGATAACGATATTACGCAACTTGAGGATTATTTAAGCAATAATCCCAAGATAAAAACCTACTCTATAACAATGGGTGGCACTCCTCTTCGTTACTATTTGGCAAGTTCATCATTTGGACCAAAACCCAACTACTCAAACGTTGTAGTTGAAGCCCATAACTCCGACGATGTAGAAGAGCTGGAGCGTGAGTTTTATTACTACATGAATGAGAATTATCCGAATGTGATAACTCGTTCAGCGCTATTTGCCATTTCTCCAACAACTGAGGCAGCTATCGAGATTGGGTTTATAGGCGATAATATAGATACACTTACGATGCTAGTTGAAAAAGCTAAGAGGATAGCACTTGAAAGCGAAAATGTTACGAGTGTACGATCTAATTGGGGAGAAAAAGTACCCCTATGGAAACCTAAGTTTTCTCAACAGAAAGGTCTTAGATTGGGTGTTACCCGTGAGCAGACCTCTTCTTCATTAAATACAGTCACTAATGGCTTAACTATAGGAGGTTACCGTGAAGGCGACTTAACTTTACCTATACTATTAAAGGCGAAAGATAATGGTGAATGGAATTTTAATGACATAAAGAGCATTCCTGTTTTTAGTACAAAAGGAGAGCCTGTAAATGTGGAGCAGGTTATTGATGAGTTTGAAGTTGATTACGACTATAATCTTGTACGTCGTTATAATCGCGAACTTTGTATGATGATGCAGTGCGAACCTGTTCGTGGCGCAAATCTTATGGATGCATTTCAGGAGGTGTGGGGTAGAGTTCAACAAGAAATAGAGATACCTGAGGGGTATAAACTCAAATATTTCGGAGAGCAAGAGATACAAGATCAAAGTTACTCTGCTCTTTCAAAGAATATGCCTTTGATGTTTATATTGATGTATTTTATTTTGTTACTTCTATTCCCTAAAAACTACCGTAAGCCAATTCTCATTATGTTAATGCTACCTCTTATGTTCATAGGTGTAGTGTGGGGACTTATAATATTTGGCAAGTCGCTTGACTTTTTTGCTATACTGGGAATATTAGGTCTTATAGGTATGAATATTAAAAACTCTATTGTTTTAGTAGAGGAGATAGAAATGCAATTAAGGGAAGATGTGTGTAAAGCTAATGCAATTATAGAAGCCACAAAAAGTCGTATAATTCCTGTTACTATGGCTTCAGGAACGACTATTCTTGGTATGTTACCTTTACTTGGTGATGCTATGTTTGCAGGAATGGCATCTACGATTATGGGTGGATTATTTGTTTCTACAATACTTACCATATTTATACTTCCTGTTACCTATTGTATTTTCTTTAAAATAAAAATCAGTAAAGATGAAAAATAGATATTTAATATTATTGCTAATTATCAGCACAATATCAAATAGTTTTGCTCAAAGTTCCTATACATTTGAGCAATTTAAAAACGAAGTTTTGGATTATAGTGAACAAATCAAACAGAGCGAAGCAGAGAGAGAGGCTATGTGTAGTGCTGTGAAACTATCACATAGTGCATTTTTGCCTGCTGTTGATGCTGGAGGCTCATATCAATATAGAATAAACGATTACGAAGTGTCGTTAGGGGCAACTGTAATTCCCTTTAATCATGATACATACAGTACTGAGATTGGGATTTTACAACCTATATATTCAGGTGGAGCAATTCGTAACACCTACGAGGCATCAAAAATCAAGTCAGAAATGGCTGATCAAGGTGTAGAGCTAACCACCGACAATATAATCTTAGCTACAGAATCTGCCTATTGGGGGGCAGCAGCACAAAAGGCAATGTATGAAACGATGTGTGAATATGTAGAGATTATTAGTCAGTTAGAGGGAACTATAAAAGATAAATATGAAGATGGGATGGTTGCAAAAACTGAGCTAATTCAGATGCAATCACGTTTAAAAGAGGCTCAGTTACAATGTTCTAATAGTTTATTAGCATATCGTTTAGCACTACAGAATCTAAACTCATTGATGGGCTGTGATCCGTTAGGAGAGATTCAGTTAGTCGACTCTATACAGGTAAAGATGAGTGTGCCCCAATATTATACATCTGAGGAAGTATTAAATCGTCGCCCCGACTACCTAATATCTCAATTAAGTGTAGAGCATCAAAAGACTCAAGTAAAGTTAGCAGATGCCCCTTATAAGCCAACTTTTGGTATAGGGTTTAGCGAAACTTGGGGGACTAAACTGTTAAATCTTGATGGTACAACTCTCTTTAACAGTAATGTTTATGCTTCTTTGAAAATTCCTATTTTTCACGGAGGGGCACGTCGTCACAATAAATCTATGCAGTCGGCAATACTTACAGCAAAGGAATCTGAAATGAAAGATACTCAGGAGCAAATAACAAAGGAGATTGCTGCATTATGGACTCAACTAAATGAGAATATCTCTCAAGTAGATATAGCTAAGGGGAATTGTACATTAGCAGAAGAAAATCTTGAACTAAATATATTTAGTTACAAAGAGGGAAAACTTCAAATTTTAGATGTTCTTTCTGCTCAATTGAATTGGATTCAGGCATATACAAGTCTAATTCAAATCTATCATAAGCAACGCATATCGTATGCTACATACCAGAAGTCAATAGCTTCTAGACATATCTAAAGGGGAATTCTAAAACCTTCAAATACAAATAAAACTTTCCTTTAAGATAAAATAGACACTACTATAAAGAAGTCCTCAATTGTTTGTGATTGAGGACTTTTTAAATCTATTTTGTTGTTAATTCAGTATAACATTGTTCTGCATAAAGCCTGCCTACAGGGATAACTGTAGGCTTTGAATCTTTAAGGATAACATTTTGTCTTGAAAATGAGGCTATTTGAGATTTAGATACTATAAAAGAACGATGAGTGCGTACAAAAATAGACTTGGGAAGCATCTCCATAATAGCCTTTATGCTCATTCTTGTTAAAACATTGCAGTCATTATTGATATATTGTATTTTTAGATAATTAGCCATAGACTCAATATATGCAATATCAGAATATTTTATTGTGATATTTCTTAGTCCAGTTTTGATGGTTATAGACCCCAACTCTATTTCGTCAATAGCTGATACACGATTACGGATATCCATAATACGTTCAGCACGAAAAATAGCTGAAGCAAATCTTTCGTAAGTAAAAGGTTTATGCAGGAAGTCTATAGCACGAAGTTCATACCCATCTACTGCATATATAGCGTGAGCAGTTGTAAATATCAGTAACGACTCGTCTGGAAGTTCTCGTGCAAGTTCCAAACCAGAATATTCATTCATCTCAATATCTAAAAGTACTAAATCAGGATTCTGATTTTTAATGAGTTCTATTCCTTCCATTGGATCGGTGAAGGTCAATAACTCAATATTTGGATGCCGTTTCATATAACCTTCAATTAGAGATAGAGCTAAAGGTTCATCATCAATGGCTATGCATTTTATAGGTGAATTATTATTATTCATTAGTTATTATTCGTTAGTTAGAAATTAGGTATTATATTAAGTAAGGCTACTTTTTTCATTATTACACATAAAATTTTCATTCTGTTTAACATGCTACCTTATAACTTAATCTTTAACTCTGTTTTGTAAATATTATTTTCTATTTCAGTACATTTCAAACTGTATCGAGAGGGGTAGAGCAAAGAAAGTCGTTTTTCGCAATTCTTAATACCTATTCCCGACGAGGTAGAGTTTCTTTGGAAAATGGTGTTCCTAGTCGTAAATAGTAACACCCCTTCTTTTAGTGTTAAACTTACTGATATTGTGGAACTGTAAGATGAAGATACTCCGTATTTAAATGCATTCTCAATAAAAGTGATAAAAATCATTGAAGGTATTAACGCGCTCTCATCATCTATTTCATAATGAAAATCTACTTTTGTAGTTTTACTTAGACGCATAGAGTGAATCTCAATAAATTCACGAAGATAGACTACTTCATCGATAACTAGCACTCTCTCTTTATCACTATTCTGATACATATATCTAACTATATCTGAGAACTTCATTATCACCTCACCAGTATTTTCAGAACCTGCAAAATTTAAAGAGTAAATGGTATTAAGTGTGTTAAACATAAAGTGAGGATTGATCTGCGACTTATACATCGCTAATTCAGCTCTGTTTTTTTCTGCAAGTAATTCTTGATGCTCTTTATTTCGGCGAATAAGCTCTGCTAAAAAACCAAATGCTACCGTGAAACTTATTACTATAAAGCCTGACATAAATATCACTCCATTTTGGATTCTTAACATCTGTAACGTTGTCAAATCTTCAATATCATC
This sequence comes from Rikenellaceae bacterium, assembly GCA_044433415.1. Lineage (GTDB taxonomy): Bacteria > Bacteroidota > Bacteroidia > Bacteroidales > Rikenellaceae > JAWXTP01. The sequence goes on along the minus strand of JAWXTP010000069.1, from coordinate 6,354 downwards.
TATCTTTATGGTAATAGCTATGAATGTAATAACTGTGAAACATAGAATAGACAGTGCACTTTTAAGCCAATTTCTATGAATAATATATGTTACAAAATTAAACCTTAGGCTTAGAGTATATGTTATAATAAGATAGCCTATCACAACAAGAAATAGCTTAGAACTTTGCCAAATCAAAGCATTACTTGGTGCAAGGAGTAAGATGATTGGGATAAATAGAAAATAAAAAGCCCAATAGGTATAGCGTAATATTTTAGTCTCTCTGTTTTTCATAGATACAAAGTTACTGCTTTAATAAAGAATGCGCAAGAGATTAAAAGCATTATCCATCCCTTTATTTTGTTGTCTGTCCCGTTATTGTACTATTTGTCTCAACCTTTTGTGACCATTAATGATAAAATACATATCTTTGTGTGATTATTGTGATAAATTACTACGTATGCATTAATATGCCGCTTTATCATGAACTTGATTCAGGATAAGGAATAATTGTTTTACACTATTTAACATACTAATAATATTAAAGAAATATAAACATGACAGAATTTTTTTTAGCTTTTGCATTCGGATTTTTTGCAACAAATTCCCTACCCCATATCATACCTGGTATACATGGTAAACCTTTCTATTCACCATTTGCTAAGCCTCCTGTAAAAGGAAAATCGTCGGCTGTGGTGAATGTGCTATGGGGGTTTGTCAATATTGTTGCAGCTTATGTTTTATTTATTGAAACAGACCTTGACCTCCATAACTACATTCATGGAATCGGTTTTCTCCTTGGAATATTGATAACATCGTTAACTCTAGCAATTACATTTGGAGCTAATAATAAAAGAGAGGAATAGGTTTAGAATCTGTTTAAATTAAACGTAAATTTACAGGGTGTCTATAAGTTGTTAATAATCAAAGATTAGTGTTTTTGAATAAAATACTTTTAGCTCACCTTAATTTAATCTTAGTTCTATCCTATCCAGTAATGTGTATTAGGATGTTTTATTTCTTTTATTTGGCTTGAATCTAAATCCCCAGCAGGAATAAATTTTGCAGTATTTAGAAGGTATTCTGCTGTTAGGTTATATTGTTTTTTCCTACAATCCTCAATGACGAATACACCTTTATCTGAATACTCAAAATATAGTTTATCCTCCAATGGTACTGAGACTATGCTCAGAAGTATATTTTGATTGTACATTAATACTAAAGAAATTGAAAAATCCTGTTTTCTATTTATTGTTCTAGTTAGATTGCTACTAGGATTAATCACCCAATAGTGTAACTCCTTTTTTATGCTTGTGTCATTATAAAGATTTGCATTAAATATTGGCACACGCATAGGAGATAAATACGACTTAAATATCTTTTCAACCTCATTGTTAATATTTGCATTACAACTAGTGAAATCGTGACAAATATCACTAGATGATCGTATGTTACAGTTGTTTAGTACATACTTGGAAGTAATCAGAATAGCATTACATCCTCTTTCAAAATAAATTTTTAACTCTTTATCCATAATCATACTATATTTAATTATTCATTTGTAACCCTAGCTTAGGTGCTACAAAATTACGAATTATAATTGATTGTGTATTAAGGTTATATTCACAGTACGTCCCTCAATTTTGCTATATGTCCCTAATAATACTAACCTTTGGAACGAGAGGGTTGTGGTATGGATATTATTTGATATTATTCTAACATAAGCTAAGTTTAATATACACAAAAACACCACAACCCACGTGCATCATCTGCAACGTGGGTTGTGGTGTATATTAAATTTATAATCTTATTTCAGAAGATTATTCTTTTACTTTATTTTCATAAGCAACTCTTAGTGCTACTGTAACAACACCAAAGATAAGACCTATAACACAATATATCATTTCTGTAGCGAAAGCGTTACAATAAGTAGCACCAGGTACATAATTCATAAATGCAAAGAAAGCTCCAGATGCAATAAAGATAGCAGGAATTAGGCTTAACCAAACTGCTTTTTCTAAGAAGATAATAGCAAAAGCTACGGTACCTACAGCGACAGGGAAGGCAAAGAAGCCTAGCTGAGGAATAGCTGACCCTAACTCAATAATTGCTATAGAACCTACAATACCTGCTATGTAACCTAGGAATACTTTAATACCTCCTTGAATGTTACATCCTGCAAGGAAATATAAAGCCCATGACTGGAACGCTATCCAACCAAAACCTTTATTGCCCTCAGGAAGAACATATTGCATGATAGATTGGTCTACAACCTGAATAAGAAGAGCTAAAAGCCCGATAATTAATGGAATTACTGCAAATTTTTTAAGACTCATTTTTGTAAAGTTTTAAGTTAATATATAATTTAAAGATGTTTTGAAAAACAACTTGTAGTTACAGATTTGCGCATTTATCCCACAAATATAATCAATTTTTACAAAAATAACAACAAAACAATTAACAAATATTTAAGGGAACTTCTAAAAATTGGATTTTAACGTTTTAGAATTTATAAGCTTCATCTTTGAAATTTTCAAAATATGCCATAGGAGCCACTATGTCATCATTTTGAAAACTCCAAACCTTAAACTCCTAAATCCAAAATCGAATAAAACCAATTATTAGAACTCCCCTTAAAAAATCACAAAACAAGTAATAATTTACAACCTACCATCAACCATGGAACGCTCCATGCACCCTTTAACATCATATATAACTCTGTCCTCACCTACATACTTAGTTAAGTCAACTGATAAAAACTGAGTATGTGCAACAGCAACTATCACAACATCAAATATTTCATCTGGTATCTGTGACACTATACTTAATCCATACTCTTCTTTTACCTCCTCAACATCGGCGCAAGGATCACAGATAGTAACGTTTGAAGTATAGGGAGCAAAGCCATTTATTATATCTACAATCTTTGTATTGCGAATATCGGGGCAATTTTCCTTAAATGTAAAACCCAAAACAAGTACTTTAGCATCACGCACTTTAACACCTTTGATATTCATAAGCTTTATTATCTGTTCTGCAACGTACTCACCAACAGCATCATTAAGCCTACGTGATTCATTCATAATACGTGGCATAACACCATAAACCAAAGCTTTCTGAATTAAATAGTAAGGGTCTACACCTATACAGTGTCCCCCAACTAAACCTGGTCGCATATTGATAAAGTTCCATTTTGTAGAAGCCGCCTCTAGAACATCCAAAGTATCTATACCCATAGCTCCACAAATCTTAGCAATTTCATTAACAAAAGCAATATTTACATCACGCTGTGAATTTTCAACTATCTTCGATGCTTCTGCTACACGTATTGATGAAGCTTTATATGTACCTCCAATAAGCACAGAACGATAAATGTAATCTACATACTCAGCAATATCTGGTGTAGAACCTGAAGTCACTTTACAAATATTCTCAACCGTGTGAAGTTTGTCTCCAGGATTAATACGTTCTGGAGAATATCCTGCATAAAAATCCTTATTATATATAAGTCCTGATACTTTCTCAACAACAGGAACACAGTTCTCCTCTGTCATCCCGGGATAAACTGTAGATTCATAAATAACAACGTCTCCATTAGAAATTACACGCCCTACTATCTCACTTGCACCTAACAAAGGCTTAAGATCAGGGTGGTTATTAACATCAACTGGAGTCGGCACAGCAACTATATACACATTACACTCTTGCAAATCACCTTCTAGTGTTGTTGCTTTAAACCCAGCATTAATTGCACTTAAAAGAAGCTCGTTGTCTAGCTCTCCTGTTGTATCTTCTCCTTTATTGATACTCTCGACACGACTTTTCGATAAGTCGAAACCTACTGTTTTAAACTTTGTTGATAATAGTCTTGCAAGTGGTAAGCCTACGTATCCTAGGCCTAGAACTGCTATTATTGGTGTTTTCATAAATTAAACTGATTTTAATTATTGTCTAAGTATTGTATTTATACAATATAGTTATTATTATTTGGTTTTGCAATAACCACAATTATGTTAAACGAAAAATTATAGACTTTTCGTATATAAACTCATTGAACTAAAAAAGAATACACAATTTAATAATCACCTTGAAGTGTCTAGATTTTACACAATAAATATGTAGCTTAAATGCAAATTTTGCCAATTTTTAATATACAAATATATGTTATTTTTTGCATTTTTAATCAAATATACTGTTTTTCTTATATAAATTCTCTTTTTATTTATTTGTTTAAAAATCTTTATCTACCTTTGCAAATGATATAAAACATGTAATTTACATTTATTATAACAATATGAAGAAAACTTACTTAAATAAACTAGCTGTCACACTACTAGCTATCTCTATAATTGAGACTTCAGTGGCACAGCCGAAAGATATGACAGCAGATCCTATTAAGGATGTGATTGAAACACTTCGGCATGTTGATACTCTCTTTGTGAGTAGCAAAGCTGAACACATACTTAGCAGTGCAACATTAATATCTGACGACCAACTAGACTGTAGCGACATTGACACATGGGCTCAATCACAGAAGAATAGTTATTCGAATGTGTCGGGTTTAGAATTTAGAGCAGGCTACGACAGAAAATACGGTTCTGGGTCAGATGATATATATGAAGATTTCTACTCATACAAAAACCAATTTAATGCAATGATATCATGGAACATACTCAAAAGCGGATTAGTTGGTAGAACTCTTAACGAAGAGTTAATTGATTTAGAAAGTCAGAAGCTACTACTTGACAAACGTTCAGCAATGAGCACCGAGCAAATTAGGTTACATTATAAAATGCAGGAGCAGGTATTAGATGGTTATAGAAACAATATATACAAAGTGCAGGTTGAGATTTACAAGTCATTAATTTCGTTAACAGATTATTTACTCAACCAAGGACAGGCCACCTCCATAGAGCTTTCACAAATTCAAATGGAGATGCAGATTGCAAAAGGTGCTATTCGTGATACACCTACTGAAATTGAAAACCTGTTAAACCTCACAGAATATATATTATTACAAGCTCCTATAACCGAGCAAGACGTAGAGTTATTAGCTCAAAATAGCACAGCAGTAGAACAGAGCAAGTTGAAGGAAGAAATTATTAAAAATGAAGTGAAGGGGGTGAATTATTGGGATGAAGTCTCAGTATCACCATACGTAAAAGCTCAACATTACTCAGATGCAAAATTCACAACGTCAAGAAAGACAGCAAACATAGGTGTATCTGCAACGTTACCTATCTTATCAGGAACAAAAAGCAAACGCAACGCAGTACAAGCACGCTCAACTATTGCAGCAAACTCAACATCAACAACCAAAACATCGGTCTCGCTATTGATAAATGAGAGCGCTATGCAACTAAACAAAAACTTAGAGCGACTGAAAGCTGCTGAAAAACTTGAAAAACTATATAAAGAACAAATTAAAATAGCTTATGAATCATACAAATTCAAAAAGCTTACAGTAAGTGAATTAGCAAAATATTACATAAACCTTTTAGCGCTCCAAGAAGAAATGGTAGAGATGATAGATGATAGAGAGTCGCTTAAATTAAAATTATTATTGATAACTATTTAAGTAAAAATAAATAATGAAGAATATATCTTACAAAAGAGTAATAACTAATGCAAGTGCAGCAGCAGACGAAATCACTAATAGAACAAAAAAGAAAAATAGGCTTTATGCTACAACTTTTGTAATTCTTGCTATTGCTGTTATCTTATTCATTACATACGAACTATCAATAACAACCTACGATGGTTTTATGGTAAGTCGAAACGTTAGTATTCGCCCATCATCAAACCTTGTAGTTGTTGAGTATCGTGTTAAACCCGGTGATAAAGTCATGGAAGGTGACACCTTATATACCTACATGAATATAGACTGGGTAGACAAAGCAGCTGACCCTTATTATGAGGCACAAAGTGCGTCAAGGGTGGCTGAGGCTACAATACGTAGAGACAGACTACGAAGTGAGTATTCAAAACAAACGCAAACTATAGATTCTCTAAACAAGGTCATAGAAAGAGCAAATAGTGATGTTTATTTGGGTGTTGCAACAAAAGAATATGCTGAACAATTAGACTGGGATTTATTTGTAGCACGCAAAGAATTAGAAAACACCTCACGCTTAATAGCAATAGAGCAACGAGAGATAAAAAACGCAAGTTCTATTGTTGGACGTATAAATAATGGGTCTCGTCAAATTGGCGCTTACAGTCATTCGGAACGGATAAACAACAAAGAGACATTTGGGCTTTCTTACAACTACCGAGTTGCTTATGTAGATATGATAATTGTAGATTTACATGCTCGTCATGGGGTTTTAGTGATGGAAAGAGAACCTATAGTTACATATATGCCATATAACAACC
>JAWXTP010000068.1:0-15215 GCA_044433415.1 Rikenellaceae bacterium | reverse complement strand
TAACATCTGGACTTATCTCTAAGAGAATGCGCTGGGTAATGAAGTACAAATGTGCAATTAAGATAGTTGAAGATGAGTCTCTAGGAGTTGTAGAGGCTAGATATTATGACAAAACAGGGTTTAAACTAACTTCCGACACTGTAATGTTTGATAACGATTTAGAGGATATAGAAAAAGAATCTGCTGACACATTGTAGAAGTAAATCTTTATCGTTAAACTAAGACTAAAAAAATCCAATTGTCTTTACTGTCAGTTGGATTTTTTATTATCGGTAACCATCAAAAATAATAAAGGAGCTTTCTCAAAAGTGTGTTCTTTTATTATACTCAAATTACTTGGATTATATACTGTACAAAATTAGTGATTTTTCTGACTCATTGTATTTTACTAAAGGCACAGCGGAGCAGATATATTAATATTCCACACGGTGGCGTAACCGCGTGCGTAAATATACATAGAATGAGCAAGAATGCTTGTATTTAATTTTTAGTAGGCTTCCCAACATGTAAATGTGAAATGTATTACAAATGCTAATAATGTTTATATAATATAATATAAAAACAAAAACCTATTAACTAATAAATGATTTTATAATACCAACTTTTGAACCATTGGATTTTACAAATATGAGAATTTTTATTAATCATACGACGTGGTTTTTAAAAATAATTATCTATATTTGTAGAATAATTTAGTTTACGTAATTAAAACTTAGAAGTATGAAAAGATTTTTGTTATTATCCCTTGCACTGATTTCGTTCTCGTGCCAACAAACAGGTGTTATCATTGCCACAGAAGAAAATGGACTTATCACAGTCGATACCAAAGACCTTAAAGATACCATAACAGTACCTTTATCTGAATTAATTGAAGACTTGGAAATTATACAATTAGAATCCAATGTGGAATATAGTACCAATTTAGAAAGAACAGGTATGTCTTTCATGTCAGACAACTATATCATAATGCTAGGTTACAATAAAAAAATACTATTGTTCAATAGAAAAACAGGAAAATATATCTGTGATATTGGCGATAGAGGTAACGGACATGGAGAGTATAATAATGTTTCTTATGCTCATATCAATGAAGCGGAAGGAGTTGTTTATCTCCTTGCAGACTGGACGAAAATAAAAATATATGGTCTTGATGGTAAATTTATGGAAAATATACCATTAGCAAAAGATGTAGATGAGCATACAACTATTGCAATAAGTATTAATGATAGAGATAAAGTTATTACTGCTTTTTCGGGTGCTATGCGTAAATCAATGCTATGGAAACAAGATTTCGAAGGAAATGAGATTGCTGATATTTATTCAAATGAAACAGAAAGAAAAAGTTATAATGTTAGAATGAATAATAATGGTGAGTCGATAAATGTTAATATATCTAACCTTAATAATCAACCAGATACCTTATATAGATTAGACTCTGAAACAAACACAATAAAGCCTGTTTTTATTTTGAATGTAAGTAATCTAAATGAAACAGAAGATTATAATGGTGTAATGTATCAGAAAAATTATTTTGAAACACCTACATGTTTTATAACAGAAATTACTGAATTTAAAATGATAAAAGAAGGTAATGCTATGAGAATCTCCTCAAAATTACTTGATGGAGGAGTGCTTGTAAATAAAGAAAACCTAACAGGTGGGAATTTCAAAATATATAATGACTTTATAGGTCTTGATATAAGAAAAAAAGTAAACTATAAGGAAGGAATGCTTGTAATTGGATATGATGATGCACAAATGCTGATAGAACAACTAGAAAACATCTCAGATGAACAAAAAGCTAATATGAACTCTAAAACACGAAACCGTATTGATGAACTACTTTCAACTCTGGATGAAGACGGAAATACAGTCGTAATGATAGGTAAATTAAAATAATCCATAAAAAATTATTAAGTTTAATAATTAATTCATATCTTTGTACAATATGTATATTGGTTTTAATATTTAATTGTAAAAAACTTAAAAAAATGAAAAAGATTTATTTGTTATTATTTGGATTGATTTTATTATCATGCCAAGAGCAAGGAGTAGTTGTAGCTACTGAGGAAAACGGCTTTATAACCGTTAATACAAAAGATTTGAAGGACTCTATTTTATTGCCATTATCAGAATTAATTGAAGATATAGAAATTATTCAGTTGGATTCAGACTTGAGCCACAGTGCGAAATTTGGGCAAGGTTATAATTTCTTTTTATCAGAAAATTATTTAGTGGTTCCAGATTTTAAAGGTAAACTAATGTTATTTAATAGAAAGTCAGGAAAACATATCTGTGATATTGGCGATAAAGGTAATGGTCATGGTGAGTATACTAGTATTAATGATTGTTGTATAAGCGAAGCAGATAAGGTTATTTATTTGTCAGCTAAAGGAAATGAAATATATAAATATGATTTAAATGGTAAGTTTATAGGAGTAGTGCCTCTAGCAAAAGATACTAATAATGGATTGGTTTTATTTAAAATAGATGAAAAAAGTAAAGTTATCACTGTATCATCTACTTATAAGGATATGCTATGGAAACAAGATTTTGATGGAAATGAAATAGCTGAAATTAGTTCATTAGATGAAAATAAAACTAATACAGGAGGGCAAATGAATGATATTAATGGTGAGGTCTATATATCAAGACCTAACTTTAATAATAAACCAGATACTTTATGCAAGATAAATCAGGCCAATAATACACTACAACCTGTTTTTGTTTTAAATGTGAATCATCTTAAGGAACTGGAAGGTTTTAATGGTGATGCACATAGTAAAAGATATATTGTAACGCCAAAGCATATAATAACAACTATTGTTGAATTTAAAATGGTTAAAAATAGTATATCGGTAAATGTGCTTAAAGGTGGTATATTTGTAAATAAAAAAAATCTAACAGGAGGTTATTTTAAGTTATTTAATGATTTTATAGGTGTGAATGTCGCGACAACAACAACATATAAAGATGGTTATTTTGCAACAGCATTTAATGATGCTGTAATTTTGAAAGAAAAGCTAGAAAATATCTCAGATGAACAAAAGGCTGATATGAGTTCTGCAACACGCAAACGTATAGATAACTTACTTTCAAGTTTGGACGAAGAAGGTAATGCCGTTATAATGATAGGTAAATTAAAATAAGGAAATCACATAAAGGAATTTTAGAGCTCCCCATAAAAAAACTTCTCAGATATAAACCTGAGAAGTTTTTTATTTATATGAATACTATTCCCACTCAATAGTTGCTGGTGGTTTAGAGCTAATGTCATAAACTACTCTATTGATACCTCTAACTTTATTGATAATCTCGTTAGAAACTTTAGCTAAGAACTCATAAGGAAGGTGAACCCAGTCAGCTGTCATACCATCAGTAGATGTTACCGCTCTCAAAGCTACACAACTTTCGTAAGTTCTTTCGTCACCCATTACTCCAACACTTTGAACTGGAAGTAACATAACGCCTGCTTGCCATACATCATCATAAAGACCGCTTTCTTTAAGAGAGTCAATGAAAATTCTATCAGCATTTTGAAGAATCTCTACTTTCTCAGCTGTAACCTCACCTAAAATTCTAATACCAAGACCAGGACCTGGGAAAGGGTGACGGCTTAGGATATTTTCAGGTACTTGCATTTCACGACCTATACGACGAACCTCATCTTTGAATAAAAGACGTAAAGGCTCAACGATTTTAAGGTTCATCTTCTCAGGAAGACCACCTACATTGTGGTGAGATTTGATAGTTACTGAAGGGCCATTCACAGAAACACTCTCGATAACGTCAGGGTAGATAGTACCTTGAGCTAACCATCTTGCATCAGTGATTTTTTGAGCCTCAGCATCAAATACTTCAATGAAGTCACGACCTATGATTTTACGTTTTCCCTCAGGATCAGTAACACCTTTAAGGTCTGATAAAAATTTATCTCCAGCTCTTACGCCAATAACGTTAAGACCCATAGTTTCATAAGAAACAAGAACCTCTTCAAATTCGTTTTTACGTAAAAGACCCATATCTACAAAGATACATACAAGATTATCTCCAATAGCACGGTGTAGTAGCTCAGCAGCAACAGAAGAGTCAACACCACCAGAAAGACCTAAGATTACTTTGTCGTCTTTAAGTTGTGCCTTAAGCTCAGTAACACAGTTTTCTACGAAAGATGCAGGAGTCCAGTCGCCTGTACAACCACAAACATCACAAACAAAAGATTTGATAAGTTGTTTACCTTCTGTAGAGTGGTAAACTTCAGGGTGGAATTGAATACCCCAACTTTGTTCTCCCTCAATGTGGAAAGCAGCAACAGCTACATCTTCAGTACTAGCAATAATTTTATAAGACTCAGGAATGCGTGCAATAGTATCACCATGCGACATCCAAACTTGAGATGTTTTGCTCATAGTTGCAATAAGAGGGTCGTTGTCTATAACTTTTGTAAGCATAGCACGACCATATTCACGACTATTAGAAGGAGCAACCTCTCCACCAAAATTGTGAGCTAAATATTGAGCTCCGTAACATACTCCTAATAAAGGAAGTTTGCCTTTAATAGCTGATAAGTCAACTTGTGGAGCTTTCTCATCTCTTACACTCGAAGGACTACCCGATAAAATAACACCTTTGATAGAGTCATCTAATTTAGGCACTTTAGAGAAAGGATGAATCTCACAATATACATTCAGCTCTCTAACACGACGTGCTATAAGTTGAGTGTATTGCGACCCAAAGTCTAAAATTAATATTTTTTCTTGCATATTTATATTTATAAAATTGTAAACATTTTAAATCGTTAAAATCCAATTTTTAGAAGTTTCCTTGGATAATTTAACTCCTAAAAGTATCAGCTAACAAATAGCAATACTTGTGTAGTAACAAAGTGCAAAGGTACGAATTTTATTTGGATTTTCATTATTTGTAAACTATTAAAAATAAGTGTTTGTCTAGAACTTTCTTAGATGGCAAAAAGAACTTAGCTTTTTCTTGTTGAACTTAATGCTAAAACCGAAATTTTAACATCAGCTGCTGCCGCTTTTATAGTTTCTATAAGAGAAATTGTTGTAGCTCCTGTAGTTACAACATCATCAACTATTAATATATGTTTGCCTTCAAGTTTTTCAGGGGCAACAACATGAAATAAATCTTTTGTATTTTCCCATCTTTCATCGTAGCTGGAAGTTTTAACTTGAGGTTTACGTCTTTTGTGTCTAATAACCGATGTTATATCAATTTCTTTGTTGAAGCTGTGGTTTAAACCACGGCTAAGCTCTTCGGATTGATTGTAGCCACGTGAATATTTTCTGTATTTATGTAAGGGTACAGGAAGGATAAGGTCAATATCTTTTATCCATTCAGCCTCAGCGTATAATTTATTTCCAATTAAGTAACCCAAATCAAGTGCCGCCTTCTTTTCGTGTTTGAATTTTATGTTATGAATCATTTTACTGTATTGGCTACCTTTGTGATACTCAAATATAGCACAGCCGTTCTCTATAAGAGTTCGATCACATATTTTAATGAATAATTTATTCTCTTTTGTAAGCCAATCTTTAGTGAAAGGGGCATCAATTATGCAGTGAATACATAGAGAATATTCACTTTTTAGAAGTTTTCTCCCACAACATATACATAATTCGGGAAAAAACAGTATCTTTATCGTCGAAAAAAGATTCAAAATATTGACTGTTAAATTAAGTGAACTTCTAAAATTGAATAAAACCAATTATTAGAACTCACATTTAGGTGAGTTTTTAGAAGTTCTCTAAAATAAAAATTAAGTTTTTCAGTTATATTAGTTAAAACTACATACAAAATTAATATTTATTATGAAACGTTACGCAATTAGAGCAATAAAATACTTTGTTTTTTTAACAGTGCTTTACATCTTAATCTTTGTTGTTATGTCTGCAACAGGAACATTAGCAATGGATTTTCAGACTTTGAAGTTGATGCTACAAACAAATAGCGGCTTGTTAATGTTAGGGCTGATAGTGTTATTAAGTGCGGTACACCCTATTATTGGTTATACAACTCGTGAGTTTACTGCTGATACTGAGGGTAGAGAAGAAACAATTTTTGAGGTTATGAAAATGTTAGGCTTCACTGTAGTTTCTACAAATGGCGATGTTACGGTTTTTAAAGCTGTAGGCTTATTTAAAAAGTTAAACATGCTGTTTGAAGACGAAATCGAATATGATGCAGTTAAAAAAACTCTTACAGGTAATAGAAAACAAGTAACTATAGCTGCATATAGAATTCAATCAAATTTAATTAATAAAAATTAATTGAAAGTAAGGGTTTATTCATATCATTTAAGTAATTATAGAATGTTTAAATATAGAATATTTGTAATAACTTTTCTCGCTTTGTTATGTGGAGAATCGTTAAAGGCTCAGAATAACGATTATAAAGACGGCAAAAACTTAGAATTGTTTTTTAATGTATATAATAGTGTGTTATTAAATTATGCTGATACTGTTGATACTGATGAAGTGATAAATACTGCTATTGAAGCTATGCTTACAGGTCTAGATCCTTACACGGAGTATTATGACGCTGAAGCTGCTAAGCAATTTAAAATCTCGGTGTCAGGTAAATATGGTGGGTTAGGTTCTTTAATTCGTCGTCACTATAGTGATTCTACAGCTACACAAATAGCAGAGGTTTATGAGGGGCAACCAGCAGATAAAGCAGGTTTACGAGCAGGAGATAAGATTCTAGTTATTGACGGTATAGATGTGAAGAACAAGCCACTTGATGAGGTTAGTAATCTTATGAAGGGTGATCCAGGTTCAACTTTAGAAATGGTAATAGCTCCATCAAAAGACACTACACGTAGAGATACATTAACTATTAAAAGACAGTTAATATCTATACCTGCTGTTGATTATTATGCTTTACTAAGTGATAGTGTGGGGTATGTTTCACTAACTACTTTCTCGGAGAATTGCTCAGAAGAGGTTAAATCAGCTATTTTGGATTTAAAAAATCAAGGCATGAAAGCTCTTATTCTTGACTTGCGTTCGAATGGTGGTGGTGTGTTAACAGAGGCTGTTAAGATTTTATCTTACTTTGTGCCTAAAGGAAGCAAGGTTGTTGAAGTTAAAGGTCGTGAAGGCTTTTTGAAAAAGGATACCTATTACACTCAGCAAGCTCCAATATTACCAGATATTCCGTTGGCTGTAATGGTTAATAAAAATTCGGCTTCGGCTAGTGAAATTGTAGCAGGAGCTATACAAGACTTAGATAGAGGTGTTATCTTAGGTCAACGAACATTTGGAAAAGGATTGGTACAATCTACTATGAGTGTAGGTTATGACTCATCAATAAAAATAACGATAGCAAAATATTATATTCCTAGTGGACGTTGTATTCAAGCATTAGATTATTTTCACAAAGATAAAGATGGTCGTGCAGGGGCAGTTCCAGATTCTTTAAGAACAGAATTTACAACTCTTAAAGGACGTAAGGTTTATGATGGAGGCGGAATTATGCCTGATTCTTTGTTAAAGCCTGATGCTATGAGTCGTTTTTATTCTTTCTTGTATGTTACAGGTTATCAGGATGATTTTGTATATGATTATTATGCTAAGCATGATGAAGTGCCCGATATTGATACTTTTAAATTGACTGATAAAGATTGGAGTGATTTTAAAAAGTATCTTGAAACAAAAGAAATCAATTATAACTATGAGTCGGAAGCTAACTTAAATAAACTTATAAAAAGTGCGAAAAGTGAAGGTCACTATGAGGAAATCTTACCTTATATTGAACAGATTAAGGCTAAGATTAAAGTTGATAACAATAGATTGTTAGATGAAGATAGAGAAATAATAGAAAGATATATGGTAAATATGATTATTAAGTCTCATCATTATGCTAAAGGTTCAATAGAATATCTGATTAAATATGATGAAGGTATCGAGTTAGCAAAATCTATTCTCTTAGATACACAGGTTTATAATGAAATTTTAAATTAAATATTAAATACGTAATCGCACTATAGTTAGTGCAAAAATAAAAACTTATGAAACAAATATTAATTACTTTAATCTTTTTAATTGCTTTTTGTGGTTGCTCTAAGAACGATGAATTTGCTCATATGACAGTGAGGGTTCTTTATGAACCAAATAGCTTTGTTGAGGAAGATGAAGACAGTGACGATGACGATGATGATGATGATGACGACGATGATGAGTATGTAACTGATGCAGAAGATATTCTTAATTATGTTAACAGATGTAGTTATGATATAGGATTTACTGTAGTTCATTATAAACCAGAGTCTTTAGAAGAAGGAGAAGAACAGTATAAAAGCTGGATTACAGGTTCAGATGATAATAGTTTAATAGTTGTTGTATCAAATACTTATGATGATGTGATTACACAATATGCATCTAGCATAGGTCAACATAAGGTGTTAGTTTGTGGTAGTAATGTTGGTAAGACTCTCCCTGTTTATTCTTATGAACTATGTTCTTATGGAGCATCTTATTTGTTAGGTATTATGGCTTACACTTGGACTAATCAGAGAAATGCTTTGTTTTTAGGAGCTTATCAAAATGAGAAATTTGAAGAGGCTTATGAAGGTTTTACTGCTGGATTCCAAGAATTAGGAGGTAAAACAGTAGAGCCTACATATTTGTCTACTATAAGTGAGGCAGATGCTTCAACAATGATAACAGAAGCATACGATTATGCAAAAGCAAACTTGTCTACAGAAGTTTGTTCTGTTTATGCTTATGCAGAAGAAGCTAATTACGGAATTTACGATTGGTTAAATGAAAATGCAGAATTTTATGCATGTGCAGGTAATTATTCAGAAGAAACTGCATCAGGTAAAATTCTAGGTTCGCCAGTAAGGTATTATGGTCGTGCTACTTATGATTACTTAGTAGGTATCATGGATGGCAAAAGCTCTTTAGGTTATGTAAAATTTGGACTTTCTACAGGTTATATTACAGCAGCTGTTTCTTATAATTATACATACTATATTTATGATAGAGTATATGATTATTATGATACAGCAGTAAGTTTAGAAAATGAATATCTAAATAACTTATAAAAATATAAAGCTATGTGTAAAAAAGGACTCCAGCTTATTACAGTTTTAACAGTGGTTGTTTTAGCCACTGTTAATTGTATATATGCACAAATCACGTTACCATCTATCATAGGGGATAATATGGTGGTAAAACGCAATTCAATTGCAAAAATTTGGGGATGGAATGCATCAACAGAAGAAATGTATGTTGTTGCAGATTGGGATTTATCTGATACTGTAAAAATGAAGTGTGATCGTAACGCTAAATTTTTTGCAGAACTGAAAACACCTGATGCTGGGGGGCCTTATACTATTAAAATCGTAGGTAAGAAATACCAAAAAGTTATCACCAATGTTCTTGTTGGTGAGGTTTGGTTATGTAGCGGTCAGTCTAATATGCAAATGTCTTTGAGTTCACTTTATGGAACAAAGGTTGATTTTGCAGCTGAAATGGCAATGCTTAATAATCCTAATATCCGTACTTTTAGAGTGCCTTTAAGAGGTGCAGATTATCCTCAAAATGATTGTACTAGCAGTTGGGAGATGTGTTCTACAAATACTATCTCTGATGTGAGCCTTACAGCTTATTTCTTTGCTAAGAAGCTAGAAAAAGAGCTAGGCGTACCAGTAGGTATAGTTATGAGTTCATGGGGAGGAACTAATGCTGAGGTGTGGATACCTGGAAGAATGCAAGAGAATAATGAACCTCTTGATAAGTGTAATAAGATAGCAGGTGACCGTTTGTGGAAACCTACACAGACAGCTAAAACATATAACTCTATGATATATCCTTTGGTTCCGTTTAATTTTAGTGGAGCTTTATGGTATCAAGGAGAGGCTAATGTGCCTTATTATCAATATTATGATAGTATTATGAGGTCGTTGATTACAGGATGGAGAGAGGATTTTAATGCGGATATGCCTTTCTATTTTGTTCAAATCGCTCCTCATACTTATAGTAGTGTAAGCCAAAATAAGGCAGCTTACTTACGTGAGCAACAACTGAAAACAGCTTCTATGGAAAATTGTGGAATGGTTGTTATTAATGATATTATTGAAGATGTAACAAATATTCACCCAAAATCTAAACCAGAAGTAGGCGCTAGACTTGCTGATATGGCGCTAGATCGTCACTATGCTAAGAGTGGTTATTGTTCTGCTTACCCAGAAGTTAAGGATATTGAAATAAAAGATAAAAAAGCCATAGTAACGCTTACAAATTGTGAAGATGGAATAGTTGTAGTGGATGCTAAAAAAAATGGTTTTAAAATAGCTGGTGAAGATGGTGTTTTTGTAGATGCAGATATGAAAGTTGAAGGAGATGCACTAGTGTTGAGCTCTAAAAGTGTGAAAGCTCCAGTTTATGTTAGATATTTATTTGATGATTCATCTGTATGTGGAGTAAAAGGAGCAAATGGACTTCCTTTGGTTCCATTTAGAAATGACAATTTGTAGTTATGGATAAATTAGGGGATAAGGTAATTTTATCAGGACTTTTTTGTGGAATGACAGTAGTGGGTTTTTGTGAAAATAATAAGCCTAATATAGTCTTGATAAATATTGATGATTTAGGTTGGGCGGATTTGTCTTTCCAGGGAAGCAAATATTATGAAACGCCAAATATAGACAAACTTAGAGAGCAATCTATGTTTTTTGATAATGCTTACGCAGGGGCAGCTAATAGCGCCCCTAGTAGAGCATGTCTAATAAGTGGTCAATATACACCACGTCACGAGATATACACAGTAAAGGCTTCTAATGTATTAAAAAGAAAAGACCATAGGTTTATTCCTTATAAAACTGAGAGTGATTTATCTTCAAATATAGTAACTCTACCTCAGGCATTGAAAAATGCAGGGTATACTACTTGTCATGTTGGTAAATGGCATCTTGGTGAAGATCCTTTAACTCAAGGGATGGATTATAATTTTGGTGGTTCTTCAAAGGGACACCCAAAAACTTATTTTTCGCCTTTTGGTAATTCTAATTTAGAAGATAAAGAGGAAGGGGAATATTTAACTGACCGTTTAACAAAGGAAACAATCTCTTTTATTGATTCTCATACAAAAGCTAGTGATAATCCGTTTTTTATTTACTTTGCAACTTATGCTGTACATACACCTTTGCAACCAAAGCCTCAGCTAAAGGCAAAGTATGATGCGAAAGAAAAGACTAAGCAACATGACAATTCTAGTTATGCCGCTATGGTTGAGACTATGGATGATTGTGTTGGTAAACTTGTTAAGCACCTTGAAGAAAGTGGATTGATTGAAAATACTATAGTGATTTTTACAACGGACAATGGAGGTGTTTATAATATTTCAAGACAATGGCCTTTGCGCGCAGGAAAAGGCTCTTTCTATGAAGGAGGAATTAGGATTCCTTTGATGGTACGTTGGGATAAGCATGTTGAAGCAAATACCACCAATAGTGAAGCTGTTATGCAGATGGATTTATATCCTACGTTACTTGATATTGTCGGTTACAAACAAAAGGGTTATGACTTAGATGGTGTAACTTTGTGTCCGCTATTAGAGAACGCTAGTTCAACCTTGTCAAATAGGGCTATTTTCTGGCATTTTCCTGCCTATCTTGTAGGTGGAAATGTAGAAACTACAGATATGGCATACCGAACACGTCCTGTATCAGTTATTCGAAAAGGTGATTGGAAATTAATCTACAATTACGAAACTGAACAAAGTGAACTGTATAACGTAGTTAAGGATATCTCTGAAAAACAAGAGCTAAGTGAAGCTGAACCTAAAATAGCAAAAAAAATGTATAAAGAACTACAGTCTTGGCTTGATAAGGTAGATGCTCCAACAGAATTTGAATTAAATTCAGAGTACTTTTAAGATCAGTTTCTAGCCCCCATATAGTAAAAAAATGCATTTCATTTAGTGAATTTTATTGTACAATTTCTTTGCTATTTTAATGATATTATGATTGATTATTAAAAAATAATCAAATTATTTATAATAAATGTGCCAAATTGATTGTTTTTTCCAAATTTTTATGTAAATTGCGCTCAGTTTGTAAGAGTTTTTTAACTTTTTCCGATTAAAGTCGCGAACTTAAATAAGAAATAATGTTTTATATTTAACACAAGTGAGCGATTTTGAGAAAAATTGAACTAATTTTATTGTAAAAAAGAGAAAAGTGAAAATAATGAAAAAATAAAGCGTTTTTAGTGTTAATTTAAAATATAAAAGATTATCTTTGCTTTTATAAACTGTAATATTTGATACGAAATAAATAAACAAACAAATAATTATTAATTTAAAAAAGTATTAATTCAAAACAAGTGTTTCTATTATGAAAAAACTTTTTGCAATCTTGACAGTTGTTGGTGTTTACGCATTCTCAACTGTAGCTACATTCGCTCAAGGTGTAGCTTCTGCTCAAACAGACGCATTTAATTCAGAAGTTGATGTAGAAGGGCAACCTATGCACCAAATTCTTAAAAAACAATTCTTAGATGGTGGTGCTGAATGGATGGCTCCTCTTCTTTTATGTTTAGTATTAGGTTTAGCAATCGTTATTGAACGTGTAATTTACCTTAACTTAGCAACAACTAACACTAAAAAACTTCTTGCTAAAGTTGAAAAAGCTCTAGACGAAAGTGGTGTTGAAGCAGCAAAAGAAGTATGTAGCAATACATCAGGTCCAGTTGCTAGTATTTTCTACCAAGGTCTTCTTCGTTATGATGAAGGTGTAGATGTAGTTGAAAAAGCAGTAGTTTCTTATGGTTCAGTTCAAATGGGTCAATTAGAAAGCGGTCTTTCTTGGATTTCTCTATTCATTGGTCTTGCTCCGATGTTAGGTTTCATGGGTACTGTAGTAGGTATGATTGGTGCATTCGACTCTATCGAAGCTGCAGGTGACGTTTCTCCAGCTCTTGTTGCGGGTGGTATCAAAGTAGCCCTTTTAACAACAGTAGGTGGTCTTATCGTAGCTGTAATCCTTCAACTTTTCTACAACTATCTTATTTCTAAAGTTGATGATCTAGTATTAAGTATGGAAGATTCTTCTATCTCATTAGTAGACATTATCACTAAGTACAACAAAAAGAACTAATATTAGTTCTTGTACTACTCTCAGTAATTGAGAGTTTTGTTTAACTTTATAATAAGAAAGTAAATATGAAATATTTATCAATATTGAGATACGCACTTACAATTGTATCTATTGTTATAGTCATGTTGCCATTTATCCAAGGTGGTGGTGAGACTACAGATGTTGATACAATGCTTAATTGGACTTATGGTTTAGTATTCTTTACTATAGCAGCTGTTATAGTTCTTCCTTTACTAAATATTGCCAAAAATCCAAAAGCAGCTGTACGTTCTTTAGTAGGTATACTTATAGTAGGTGTAATTTTCGCAATTGCTTACTCATTATCAAGTAGTACTCCGATTGAAGTATCTGCATCAAAAGTTTATGACAACCCATTAGAACTTAAATTAAGTGATACTGGTTTATTCATGACTTACGCAGCGTTTGGTCTTTCAATCTTAAGTATCTTCTTTGGTGAGGTATACAAACTATTTAAATAATTAGCTCTTTTTAAAAAGTGCAATATTCTTTTACAAAATGGCAAAAAGACAAATTCCAGAAATAAATGCAGGATCAACAGCCGATATCGCTTTCTTGCTTTTGATTTTCTACCTTGTGTCTACAACTATGAACGTTGACAGTGGTCTACAGCGTATGCTTCCACAGTTAGCTGACGAGAACAACACAGAGGAGAATGTTTCGAAAGAAAGAAATACTATGTTGGTGTTCATCGACGCTAATGATAATCTGATGGTTCAAATGCAACGTATGCAAGTAACTGAGTTGAGAGACAAAGCTACTGAGTTCATTTTGAATCCTAATAATCGTGAAGATTTGCCAGAGACTCAAATGGTCGAGATTGATCTATTAGGAGAATTTCCGGTTAATAAGGGTGTAATTTCAGTGCAAAATGACCGTTCAACAAGTTACGAAATGTACATTAAAGTACAAAATGAACTTGTACGTGCCTTCAATGAAGCTCGTGATGGTCTAGCAACTGCTAAGTTTGGCAAAAGCTTTGCTGACTTAACAGATGACGAACGTACTGCAATTACAAAAGCTATTCCGATGAGAATCTCTGAAGCTGAACCACGTAATATGACAGAAGGGAAATAATTATGGCAGTAATGAAGAAAAAAGGAGGCAAAGGCACTCCTGGAATTAACACATCATCGCTACCAGATATCATTTTTATGCTTTTATTCTTCTTTATGACTACAACAGTTATGCGTGAAGTAGAGTTAAAAGTAGAAGTTAAGTTACCTAGTGCGACAGAAATACAAAAGTTAGAGAAAAAGTCTCTAGTGAGCTACATCTATGTAGGCCCACCAACTGCAATCGAAGCAAAAAAATGGGGTACTGCTCCACGTCTACAATTAAATGACGCTTTTAGAACAAAAGAAGAAATTTTAGACTTTATTGCTGCTGAACGCGAAAAAATTAGTGAAGCTGACCGTCCATTCATGACAGTAAACATCAAAGGACACAAAGACACTAAAATGGGTATCATCACAGATGTGAAACAAGAATTAAGAAGAGCTGAAGCTCTTAAAATTTCTTATGCAGCACAAAAGACTCTACACTTAGAATAATTTATTCTAGTATATATGATAACGACTTAAACGGCAGTTGCTGTTTAAGTCGTTTTTTTAGTTCAATACGGTTAGATGTAAGCATCCCAAATTAGCCGTATATTAACAAATAAAAAAGCGACCATCATAAAATTAAATTACGATAGTCGCTTTTTTTTCTACTTTTTATTTTTCAAATAATTTACGGGAAGCAGCTCTAATAATTCGGATTCCGTCATGTCTATATTAATCTTGCTAAAAACCCAGTTAAACCAATCAATAGGATGTATATCTAATATCTTGCAAGTTTCTATAAAAGTATAGAATATACAATTGTCGACTAATCCTTTATTATTTTTTGAAAATAGGAAATTCTTTCTACCTATCGTAATAGGTCTAATAATTCTTTCAACAGGATTATTGTCTATATTGTATCTACCATCAGAACAATACCTAGAGACACGCGGAAGCATAAGAAAAGCATAACGAATTGCTTCTCTCATTAACGATTTTGGTGTATGATTTTTATTTTCCTTTAT
>JAWXTP010000067.1:0-15372 GCA_044433415.1 Rikenellaceae bacterium | reverse complement strand
ATTAAGAGCGCGAGTAAGTTGTTCAGCATCTTCAAATGGTACTGTAACAAAAGAGAATTCATCAAGAACTTTGATATCATCCATTTTGCTAGATGGAATAGAGCTGTGTTGTTTAACAAGATCAACGATAGAACGAGGAGACATGCCATCACGTTTACCCATAGCGATAAAGATACGAGCTGTTCCACGTCTGTCTACAGAGAAACTACGGATTTCTGGGTAGTTTTCAGCATCTAATTCATTTTTGAACGACATCTTAAGCATAGCAGCAATTGCTACTTCTGGATTTGGTGCAGACTCAAGAATCTTAGCTGCCATTTCCATATAGCTATCATAAGTTTCGTTTTCTAATGTTTCAGCAAGCTTGTTTATAATGCTTTTTTTCTTGATTTCTACTACGTTCTCAGCAGTAGGTATATCTTCACGACGAATCTCAGTTTTAACGTCTTTCTTTAATTGAACAAATTGACGGTATTCAGAGTTCGAAATGAAAGTAATAGCTGTACCTTCGTTACCTGCACGGCCTGTACGACCAATACGGTGAACGTAACTTTCAGAATCCTGTGGAAGAGAGTAGTTGATAACGTGAGTAAGGTTGTTAACGTCAATACCACGTGCTGCAACATCTGTAGCAACAAGAATAGTAGTAGCTTTACGTTTGAACTTACGTAAAATTTTCTCACGTTGTGCTTGTGAGATATCTCCATGTAAACCTTCTGCAAGGTAACCTCTATCTTGTAATTTCACTACTACATCATCTACAGTAAGTTTTGTACGGCAGAAAACTATAGCGTAAAATTCTTCTTCAATATCAATAATACGTGTTAATGCGTCAAATTTGTCAGTTTCACGTACTTCAAAATATAACTGCTCAGTAAGAGTAGTTGTCATTTGTGAAGCCTCAACTTTTAAAATCTGAATGTCACGCATGTATTTTCTACTTAAATCAGCAATACGCTTAGGCATAGTCGCTGAGAAAAGTAAAACACGTTTGTCTTCGCTAGAGTAAGATAAAATCTCTTCTACATCCTCAATAAAACCCATGTTTAACATCTCGTCAGCCTCATCTAGGATTAACCAACGAAGTTTGTCAAGTTTTAATGTGCCACGACGTAAGTGGTCTTGTATACGTCCTGGTGTGCCAACAACAATATCAATACCTTTCTTTAGACGACGTAATTGCTCGTCCATAGATGCACCACCATAGATAGCGCTAATAGTAATGTTGCTGTTTTTACGGAAAGATTGTAGCTCGTCTGTTACCTGTAATGCAAGTTCACGTGTAGGAACAAGAATCATTGCTTGAGTGTAACCTGCTGAAGATTGTACTTGATCTAAGATAGGTAAGCCAAATGCTGCTGTTTTACCAGTACCAGTTTGTGCTTGACCAATAATGTCATTTTGGTTCGCTAAAAGAACAGGAATTGTTAGACGTTGGATAGGCGATGGCATTTCAAAGCCTTTGGCATGAATAGCTTCTAGGATTTCTTGTGATAAACCTAGAGAGTTAAAATCGTTTAATTCAGTCATTGTAATAATTAGTCAATGAAGTAAGCCTTGACACATCTAAAAAATGAACTCCGTTTCTTCTTAGCGTCAAAACTTAATGCGCTATTGTTGCGCTTATAAGTAAATAATATTCGAGAGACCCGCATGAACTTCTATCTGTGAATTTATTCAACGGTAGATTTGCCCTTTACTTTCCCTCAATTTCGATACAAAGGTACAAATAGTTTTTGGATTATGTACTATTTTTAACAAAAATAAATATTTTAGTAATATTTTTATCAAAAATATTGTAATCATATATGTTTATTCTGGTTTCGGAAAGAAAGTTATAGGTTTGTAATTTATAAAATTATTGGTTTCGAATATGAAGTTATGTTTTAAATTCGTAATTATAATAAATTTTGCTTTTATGACATTATTATACTTCGAAACCTGTTCAAATACCTCTTTTGTTAATTTTACACTCTCCGCTTTACACTCTATAAGTATGTGAGGAGATCCATTTCTATTAAAAACTATTATATCTGCTCGTTGCACTTTCTTGGATGGTAAACAAAAGCCATATTCAACAGAAATATGACCTTTGTTATAACCTAGTGTCAACAAATAATAAATAAACCTTTGGCGCACAATCTCTTCGGGAGTTTCAATTAGCCATACCATACGTATAGGATCAAAAATCTCGTTTACGCCTTCGTTAATTCGTTGCTTTATCATCTTACCTACAAATTCTCTAATACCTCTACAATTTGATCACAGATAAAGTCTATTTGTTCATCTGTAATAATAAGTGGGGGAGCTATACGGAAAGCTGTCTCACAGAATAAGAACCCTTCTGTTAATATACCTTTACTTACTAAAATATTAACAGCCTTATCTCTTAAAGCGCTGTCTCCAAGGTCTACAGCTATCATAAGTCCGCAAGAGCGTATCTCTTTAACTGCTGAAAGTTTGCTAAGACGGTCTAAGAAATGCTTACTCTTACTGTCTACAGCCTCAATAAGTTTTTCATCTAGTAGGAAATTCATGGCAGCAAGAGCTGCTGCACAAGATACAGGGTGTCCACCAAAAGTAGTGATATGACCAAGTACAGGGTTGTAAGTCAATTTATCCATAAGTTCCTTAGATGCAGCAAATCCTCCTAAAGGCATGCCACCACCCATTGCTTTAGCCATAGCTATAAGGTCTGGTTCTACACCTAAGGTTTCAGAAGCAAACATATTTCCTGTACGGCCAAAACCAGTTTGTACTTCATCAAAGATAAGTAAGGCGCCAACCTCGTTACATTTTGCGCGTAAAGCATCTATCCATTGTTTATTAGCAACGATAAATCCAGCTTCACCTTGTACAACTTCTGTAACAACCGCTGCTGTACGAGATGTGATGAATTTTAAATCGTCAAAATTATTGTAGTTAAGTAGACGAGTGTCAGGTAGTAGAGGACGGAAAGCGTATTTGAAATCTTCGCTACCTTGTATACTTAACGCTCCATGCGTAGAGCCATGGTAAGCATTTTTAAATGAAATTATTTCTGTACGACCTGTAGCACGCTTAGCGAGCTTCATAGAGCCTTCTATAGCTTCACTTCCAGAATTAACAAGATATACAGAATCTATTTTTGACGGTAGGTATTCTACTAATTTAGCAACAAAATCAGTCTGTGCACTTTGTATGTATTCACCATATACCATAAGGTGCATATATTTTTGTGCTTGTTCACATACAGCATCTATTACCTTTTTATTAGAGTGTCCCACGTTGCTTACAGCTACTCCAGAAATTAAATCTATGTATTGTGTTCCATCAGGAGCGTATAAATAAATATCTTCAGCTCTTTCAACATCTATCATCATAGGTGAAGGAGAAGTTTGACCAATATGTCTTAAAAATAATTTGCCTTTCATATTTGTAATCTTTTTAAATTTTATGGTGCGTACAAAGTTAATGCAGTATTTTATAAAACTTACATTTATACAAAGGTACGTATTTTTTTTGAATCATAGCTTATTTAATTGTGTCAAAAGTATCCATGGAATGGTAATTGTAAGGGAAGTTGTCTGATTTTGGATTTGACTGAATTTTATTAATAATTTTAACTAAAACAAAAATGAAAAGTAAATTTTTATCACTACTTGCAATTTTATTTGTAAGTGTGTCGTGTAGTAATGATGAGAAAGTTCAATTAGTTGGAACTGAGTTTGATGGAGTGTATAAGGGAACACTAAATGTAGAGGTTAATGATAAGCCTCTTGATGGAGATATTCCTCAAAAAGTTTATATCTCTAAATCTGGAGAAGGAGAATTTAAAGCGGAACTTAGAAATTTTGTAATTTCCGATTTAACTGTCGGGGATGTAATTATTTCAGGTATTGATGTTGTAAAGTCTGGTGATAATTGTCAATTTTCTGGTAATGATGAGATTACTCTTGAACTTGGGACTTGCAATGTAACAGTAGAAGGAAGTATTACTGGAGAGACTATTGATATGAATATTCTAGTAAATGTAGTTGATATTGATGATATGGATGTTAATGTAGCTTTTGAAGGTGAGAAAATGGAGGCAGATCAAAGTTCGGAAGCAGAAATACTGACTTTTACGTTTGACATGACAAACGAAGCTAATAGCGTAGTAACATCTGAGCCTGTTATTGATGGTACTAACATTACGTTTAGTGTTTTGGAAGATGCTACAGCTGCTCAATTAAAATCTTTAGTTCCAACGATTACTATCTCGGAGAATGCAACACTTTCTCCTTCAAGTGATAGTTCTGTAGATTTTGCCTCGGAAGTAGAATATACCGTAACTTCAGAAGATGGTATATATTCTACAACATACAAAGTAAGCATTGCAGCTAAAAGTATGCAATATACTTTTGATACATGGGAAGCTATAAATTATCTTATTGATTTTGAGCAAGTAGCACCTATGGATATTCTTGAATCAGCAAATAGAGGTACAGCGTTCTTGTCTTTATATGGATTTACGGGAGATAGTGATGGCAATAAGGTTAATACGATTAAAACGGAAGGTGTTAGCGGAAATGCAGCTAAATTAATTACTTTTGACACACGTGCTATTGCAAACTCTCTTGTTCCTGGTATCACAGCAGGTACGTTATATATGGGTACATTTAATGTTGGTGCAGCTATGACTAATAGACTTGCAGCTACAGAATTTGGTGTGTCGTTCGATAACAAAGAACCTCTAGTTTTTAAAGGCTCTTATAAATATACGCCAGGAGAAACTTATTATGATGCTTCTGACTATGAAAGTATTCAAGAAGTAGAAGGTAAAGTAGATGAATGTTCTATAATGGCAGTTTTATTTGAGGTAGAAGACGATACAGAAGTATTAACAGGAGTAGATATTAATACATCTGATAAAAGAATAGCAATAGCGACTTTAGTTGATGGTACAGCTAAAAAAGATTGGACTTCATTTGAAATTCCTTTTGAATTATTAGAGGGTAAAACGTATGATTCTAATAAAAACTATAAAATAACATTCGTGTGTACTTCTAGTAAAGATGGAGACTCATTTAAAGGAGCACCAGGGAGTGTTTTGTGTGTTGACGAATTTGAAATAGTGTATAAATCACACTAATTAATGTAAGTTCTTCGGATACTTAAAAATGAACCCACTTTGCAAATAAGTAAAGTGGGTTTACTGTATTAGCTTATTATTAGTGAACTTCTAAAAATTGAATAAAACCAATTTTAAATCTGATAAAAAATGAAATGTTAGGCATTTTGTTAGAAAAAATTGTATCTTTGCCATTGTAAAGTGAAGAGGAATTGTGAGATGTTTGGGATTAACCCACCAGAAATAGACTAACCTAATAGAATATTTAAGAATAATTATGTTCTCCCTATTCCTGTAAGTCCTATTTCGGTCGAAAATATCTAAAAAATAATTTATTATAGTAGATTTGTAACCTCAAGCGTCATATTAAAAGGATATTTTACATAAACAGTAAAGTCTAGAAAAGTAAACTACAAGGGAAAGACGCCACCCTTTTTTGTTAAGAAATCTACCTTGACAAGTTACTGTGAAAGTGAATAAAACCAGTTTCTAGAACTTTTAAATAATAACATTATATCAAGGCAAGGAATTATTAGAATACGAGGAAATAATATAGAAATAGATAATGAATTTCTATTTCTGTAAAACAGTATTGTTTTTAGGAATATTAAGTAAATGGGAACCTTAATAGGTTTATTATCCTATGTGTTTCCAAAAGAACGTACTGAAGTCAGGTAACCGCAAATTAGATTAAATGAATTGAAAACAAACTAAATAGTCGTCCTCGCAAAAATCTCGGATACCTCACAAATAACAAAACAAACAAATATTAATAACTATGAATTCAAATGTGTTTGCAGGTCGAATTCAGCAATTTAAATATCATAAAAAATGAAGAAAATTATATATTTATTTGGAATAATAGTTACTATTTTGTCATCGTGTACAAAATTGCCTGGTAATGAAGGGGATGATAATCCTGAGACTCCTGATTCAGACATAAATATTGTAATCATTAATGATGAGACTTTAGAGTCAAGTTGTACATCAATTAATGAAAATCAAATTACATTTTCGAGTTTAGACAAGAATCAAACGCCATCAGTTGGAGATATAATTAATGGGGGTGTTTCGACAGTAACTCCAGATGGTTTTTTAGGACGAGTAACATCTGTAGATAGTAGCTCAGGTGAGGTGTCTATTAGTTACGAAATCGTTGCTATAGAAGATGTTGTCGAGGAATTAGATATTGATGAAACGTATGAATTGAACATTGAGGAGATTGTGTATTATGATGAAGACGGAAATATCATTGACGAAGATTTGACAAAATCAGAATATGGAGCATCTGCAGAAGTGACTTTAAGTGAATCATATACGCTATCGAATGGGAATACGGTGCTGAAATCTCAGGTGAGTTTGTCTGCTGGAATTAGTGCTAATTTGAAATATGAAATTAAAGATTATACTATTGATGAATTTGAATTTACAATAACCCCTAGTGTAGAGTTAAAATCAACGTTAAGTTATGCTGTTGAAGCTAAATATGAAAAGACGATTGCTTTTGCAACAGTAATATATAGTAAAATAAAATTTGTAACACCAGCAGGTATAATTATTATTCTTACGCCATCTACTGATTATGGAGTAACTTTTGCTGCATCAGGTAAAGCAGAATTGGATGCTACATTAAGTGGAA
Organism: Rikenellaceae bacterium; assembly: GCA_044433415.1. Classification (GTDB taxonomy): domain Bacteria; phylum Bacteroidota; class Bacteroidia; order Bacteroidales; family Rikenellaceae; genus JAWXTP01. Next base: position 8,641 of record JAWXTP010000067.1, on the reverse strand, counting down.
GTATATCTATACCAGTAGGATTTAGTTATGAAAAAGGTGTTTTTAAAGATATTTTTGATCCTAAAGTTAGTGGAGGTGTTAAATTTAGTGGAGGTATAAGTGGAACAGCTTCTGTAGGTTTGACAGCTAATACTATAATATATCCATATATTTTTAGGAGTTTATGTATTGGTACAGAAATATCATTCCCAACACTAGAATTGTCAGCGGGCGTTTCGTCTACAACAACTGTAAGCTCTACTAGCTTAGATGCTAAAGTCTCGTTCAGTGCAGGTGTATCATCTAGTAACTATATAAAAGCAGGTGTGTTTAAATTATCTTATGAAAGTGGATTGCTGGCAAAATCAGAGACGTTATGGAGTGAAAATGCATTACCGACTATTGATAACTTTGGAGTGTCAACGTATGGTTCTGTTACAGCGTCTTATGATCTTAAGTCTGCTCCATATTTTAACATGAAAAGTTCAGGTTTCTGCTGGTCGAAGAGTCCAAATCCACAAATAACAGATAATATCAATGATTTTGGAACTTTAGATTCATTATCAACAGTGAATAATTATTCATATTCATTACCTGATCTGTCATCGAATCAGACCTATTACATTCGCCCTTATTTTGAAGGATGTATTGATACTTATTATGGTGAAGAAACTTCTTTTACAACAAGTTTAACAGAGATGTCGATAACTGTCGGTGATAATGGAAATTGGGCAGATGATGCATATGAAGTATACCTAAATGATCATCTTATTGGAACAACAGACATAGGTGCTATCAATAATATTGGTATCGATAACCTTAATCCAGGTTATGCAATTTTGATGGTTAAATGTATCGTAGCCCCAGATGATGTTGGCACTTTGGGTATTACCCTTAATAATGGTATTACAATTTATGGGGAATCGACAACATCTTTATCTGCGACTTTGACGTGTGGTGAATCGAAACAGTGGATAATAAATATTCCAGAAGTGCCAACAACCACTACAGCTGTCATGTTATACGACAATAGTCAAAATGAATTTGAGGTACTCAAAAAATAAATTTTGGTGAGAGTTACCCATAAGTACCACAACAAACAATCAACCCCTGCTACACGCTATGTAACAGGGGTTGATTGTTTTGTTTCTAACCTTTTGGGTCACCCAATCAAAACTTACCTATACTTTTCTTCTTTGTCGTTTTCAAGCATTTTTAGATAACTATCATAACGCTCAGCATAAATAGCACCTTCTTGAACAGCTTCTTTTACGGCGCAGCCTGGTTCGTGAGTGTGAGTGCAGTTATAGAATCTACATTCAGAGCTATGTTTAAACATATCAGGGAAGTAACGTGCTAATTCGTCTTTATCTATATCAATAAGTCCAAATCCTTTAATTCCTGGAGTGTCTATTAGATAACCACCATCGTTAATTTTAAACATCTCAGAGAAAGTAGTAGTATGTTTACCTTTATGGTGAGAGTCAGACACATCCCCTGTTTTGATGTTAAGGTCATTTGTGACAACCTTTATTATAGATGACTTTCCTACACCTGAGTTACCTGAGAATAATGATATCTTCCCTTTCATCATTTCCTCAATGGTAGCAATACCTTCGTGAGAAATTGTTGAACAATTTATTACCTCATAACTAGCAGAATTGTATAGTTTGTGAAAATCTTCTATAACTTCTTTAAATCCCTCGTCACTAAAAAGATCTATTTTGTTAAGAACGATAGTAACAGGTACTTTATATACTTCACAAGTTACTAAAAATCTGTCTATAAATTCGTTAGAAGTGAAAGGGAAGTCTAAAGTCACAACAAGAAACACATTATCAAGATTTGAAGCCAAGATGTGTGATTCTTTAGAAAGATTTGTAGACTTTCTTATTATATAATTCTTGCGTGGTTCTATTTTTGTAATAACACCATTGACAGAATTGTCGTTATTGTCTGTTTCTATGTCAAACACAACGTTGTCACCTACAGAAATAGGGTTAGTTGTACGTATGCCCTTAAGTCTTAATTTGCCCCTTATTCGACAATTATAGACTTTACCATCTTCTGATTCAACACAATACCAGCTGCCAGTGTTTTTTGTTACTATACCTTTGTTCATTAATGTTTATTTGAATTTATTTAGGGGAGTTCTAAATTTAAAAGCGTTAAAATCCAATTTTACAAGTCCCCTTTACTAGTATTTTTTATTTTTTTTCTACAGAATTTTCTACTCCCTTTTTTATGTCATCTATAGTTTTATCTATATTAGGTGTATAATCAAGTGCAAAAGGGAAGATTTCCTCAGATATATTTAATATTCGTGAGTAACATATTGATTTGTCTATAGTAGAGCGGTTTACCCATTTGAAATTACTATTTAAAGAATCAAAGATAGATAAAAATATAGATGTTACTAAAGCATACTTTATAATAGAAACTACAGCTCCTAAAAAATAGTTTATAAATCCTAGTCCTGTTAAATCCAATAACTTGCTTAATGTCTTTGCTATAATGTATACGATTATAAGAACAGCGATTACGATTAACCCGTATGATATTAGTTTTGTAGTTTCATTGGTTATATTTAATTTTTCAAAAATAACATCATGATAGTTGTATGAGATGTAAATTCCAAGAATTACGCCAATAATTCCGCATAATTCTACAATAAGACCTTTTCTGTAGCCTGTCCATATTGCAATTGCGCCAATTATTGCAAATATTATATCAAATATATTCATTTTTTTATATTAGTTGTTAATCTTTTTTTACCCTAGCTCTAGAAACACGAGGAGCACGAGTAAAAGGTTTTTCTCTGTCAAATAGATATCTATAAGTTACGTGAGTTTTAGTGATTTTAGATTCAACATAAGTATCCATCATTCTCATCATTAGAGGGTTGAAATCGCCTATCCATGTTAATTCAAGATCTTTATATTTTATATTATTTTGTTCTGCATATTGTCTAAAAGCGTTCATCATGCCAGATTCTATGCCTTTACCCTGATGTTCAGGAAGGACCCCGAATATAAGGCTAAGAACTGTAGTACATTCTTTTTTTACTTTTAGATAATACATAAATTTAATCTTCGCCCATAGGTTAAATTTACCATTAAGGTGACGTATGATTTGGTTTAATTCAGGAATTTGTATGAAAAAACCAATTTTTTCACCTTTGTAATGAGCAAAATATATAAGTTTGTCATCTATTATAGGTTTCATTGCTTTAAAAACATTGTCAGCCTGCTCCTCTGTCATAGGTTTAACACCTGTAAAACCTGCCCATGCTTTATTGTATATATTTAAAAACGCTTTACTTGCTTCCTCTATGTTTTTTTTGTCTAGATGTTTGAATTCATAATCAGGATTTTGTGCTAAACGCTGTGCTTTACTTCTTGCCGCTTCTCCCATTGATATTTCTCCGTTATCACCAATAACAGTTCTTCCATAAGTGTATTGGTTAAAATAGTTTTTGAAGCCGTAATTTTCAAACAAATCTTTGTAGTATTCATGATTGTAGTTCATGCCATAAACAGGAGGATTAAATCCTTCTGCAAGGACTCCCCACCATTTGTCTCTATCTCCGAAGTTTATAGGTCCATCCATAGCTTCCATGTTGTGAGATATTAACCATGCTTTTGCTGCGTCAAAAAGTACATTGGCTGCCTCTTGAGAGTTTATGCATTCAAAAAAGCCACATCCTCCTGTAGGTTGCTCACTTTCTAGTGATTTTTCCTTATTATAGAAGGCGGCAATTCTACCAACAGTATTGTTGTTTTTGTCTTTTAATATCCATCTTATAAGTTCACCTCCATTAAATAATTCATTTTTTTTAGGGTCAAAGACTTCATTAATTTCGTGATCAAAGGGACGAATCCAGTTTTTTGTATTTTTATATATAATAGATGTTACATTTAAAAAGTCTTTAGCATCTTTTTTGTTTTTTACCTCTTGTAGTGAGTAATTACTCATAATATAATCTTGTTTTAATGTTGTAAAATTAAAAATTAGTATAAATAATACTATTTATTTTTGTAATTATGCAAAGTTAACAAATAATACTTCTTGATAACTAACAAAGATACTTTTTTGTAGTCTTATAACCAAATTTTAATTTAATAACTTTACGGTTATATTTTATCTTTTTGTTTATTTTACTATTTAAATGTTTAGGTTTATGAGTTTTAAAATAATTATATTGTGATGTTTGAGAACTGATTTTTTCTAAAAAATATAGTGTTTCTTTCATGTAAAAGTGTAATAAATATACTTTTATAAAATTCCATATTGTCGAAAAATGATATTTTAACTAAATATTATTTAATAAAATGTTGTTGAAATTGATTTTTTTATATATCTTTACACATTGAACAGTAAACTTTATTACGTGCTTTGTTGAATGTAATTGTGCTGTAAACAAAGTTGTTTTAGGTTCAATTTTACGAAATATTTGAAACATTAAGATTAAAAATGTCTAACGGAGAAAGAATTATTAAAATAAACATCGAAGAAGAGATGAAAACAGCATACATTGATTATTCAATGAGTGTTATTGTTTCTAGAGCTCTTCCAGATGTGAGAGATGGCCTTAAGCCTATTCACAGAAGGATTCTATACGGAATGAGTAAGGAATTAGGTCTGTATTCTGATAAAGGGTATAAAAAATCAGCTAGAATTGTTGGTGAAGTGATGGGTAAGTTTCACCCACATGGTGACTCGTCAATTTATGATGCAATGGTGCGTATGGCACAACCATGGTCGTTAAGATACCCACTTGTAGATGGTCAGGGTAACTTTGGTTCGCTAGACGGTGATAGCCCTGCAGCTATGCGTTATACTGAGGCTAGAATGCGTAAGATTGCGGACGACGTGATGGCTGACATTGATAAAAAGACTGTTGATTACGGATTAAACTTTGATGATACTATAGAAGAACCTACAGTTCTTCCATCTAAGTTACCTTTACTTATATTAAATGGTGCATCTGGTATTGCTGTTGGTATGGCTACTAATATGGCACCTCACAATTTAAGAGAAGTAGCTGATGGTGTATGTGCTTATATTGACAATCCTGAGATTGAGATAAGTGAGCTTATGCAACATATAAAAGCACCTGATTTTCCTATTGGTGGTATAATATACGGTGTTGAGGGAGTTAGAGAAGCCTATGAAACTGGTCGTGGACGTGTTATTATGCGTTCTAAGACAGATATAGAGTATACTTCAACAGGTCGTGAGTGTATTGTTGTTACAGAAATTCCTTATCAAGTTAATAAGGCTGATATGATCAAGAAAATCGCTGACCTTATTAATGAGAAAAAAATCGAAGGTATATCATATATTAATGATGAGTCTGATAGACAAGGCATGCGTATTGTTATTATACTTAAACAAGATGCTGTAGCTTCTGTTGTGTTAAATAACCTTTACAAATACTCACAATTACAGGCTACATTTGCAATTAATGCTATTGCCCTTGTAAATGGTAGACCTCGTACTCTTAACTTGAAAGATCAAATTCAGTATTTCGTTGACCATCGTCATGAAGTAGTTGTAAGACGTGCTAAATTTGAATTAGAGCAAGCTGAAAAGCGTGCACATATCCTAGAAGGTTTATTAGTAGCTCAGGATAATATTGATGAAGTTGTTAATATTATTCGTTCAAGTTCTACAGCAGACACTGCGCGTGAGAAACTTATCGAACGTTTTAACCTTACAGAGGTTCAAGCTACAGCAATTATTGATATGCGTCTTAGAGCTCTTATTGGTCTTGAAAGAGAAAAATTGCAAAGAGAGTATGATGAATTAAAGAGACTTATTGATCATTTAAATAACCTTTTATCTTCTAATGAATTGCAGCTGCAAGTTATTAAAGATGAAATGATGGAAATGAAAGAGAAATATGGTGATGATCGTCGTAGTGAAATAGTTTATTCTTCAGGAGATTTTAACCCAGAAGATTTCTATGCAGATGAAGATGTAGTGATTACTATTTCTCACATGGGATATATCAAACGTACGCCACTTGCTGAGTATAAAACTCAAAATAGAGGTGGTGTAGGTATGAAAGGTTCAGCGACACGTGATGAAGACTTTATAGAGCATATCTATGTGACCTCTATGCACAATACAATGTTATTCTTTACTGAAAATGGACGTTGTTTCTGGTTAAAAGTATATGAGATTCCAGAGGGTAGCCGAGCATCAAAAGGTCGTGCTATTCAAAATGTGATTCAAATAGAACCTAACGATAAAGTTAGAGCATATATAAATGTACGTAGATTAAACGATAAAGAATATGTTGAGTCTAATTACATTTTAATGGCCACTAAGAGTGGTGTTGTTAAGAAAACGAAACTTGTAGAATATTCACGCCCACGTTTAAATGGTGTTAATGCAATCGCTATTAAAGAGGGAGACCAATTAATAGAAGCCAAATTAACAGATGGTACTTCGGATGTTGTGTTAGCTGCTCGCATGGGTAAAGCTATTCGTTTCAGCGAAGAGGATGTGCGTTCTGTAGGACGTGTTAGTCAAGGTGTTAAAGGTATGACTCTTGATGAAGGTGACGAGCTTATCGGTATGCTTACTGTAGAAAGTGGAGTTAGTACTGATGTTCTTGTAGTTTCAGAAAATGGATATGGTAAACGTACAGACGTTGATGAATATAGAAGAATTGGACGTGGCGGTAAAGGTGTTAAGACTATCCAAGTTACTGAAAAAACTGGTGAGTTGATATCTATTCAAAGTGTTACAGCCGAGAATGACCTTATGATTATTAACCGTTCAGGTTTAACTATTCGTATTCCTGTAGATACTGTTCGTTTAACTGGTCGTGCAACCCAAGGTGTTAAAGTTATTAATCTACGTACAGCAGATTCTATTGCTTCCGTTATCGCAGTTCCAAAAACTGAGGAAGAAGAAAGTGCTGATGTGGAAGAAATTGTAGTTGGCGAGGATGCTGTTGCAGAAAATACTGAAAATGTTGAGGAAATTTCAGTGGCAGGTTCGGTAGAAGATGCAGAAGCTCAATAATAGTAATATAATTTTAATAAAAATAGAAATGAAAAAATTAGTTTTAATTTTGTCTGTAGTTGCTTTAACTACGACTTCAACTTTTGCTCAGAAAGTAAATGTTGATGCTTTAAAAGCAAAAATAGCGAAAAGTGATGAAACTATCGCTAATCCAAAGAAAAACACTAAGGCTGCAACTTGGTTAAGTCGTGGTGAGATGTTTACTTCTGTTGCAGAAGCTAACTGTAACAGTATTTTTGTTGGCATGTTAGAATCAATGGTAACAGAGGCGATTGGCAAACCAACAAATGCTAGCTCAATTCCTGTTGAAGTAATTAACGGAAAAGAGTTAAAGAAATTTGAATATCCTACAGTTGATATTTATTTTAGCAATGATGCTACTAGTAAAGTAGTTTATTGGATTGAGAAATCTACAGTTGACGAAAATGCTATTGACAAAGCTGTTGAGGCTTATTTGAAGGCTTATGAATTAGATAATGGACTAAAAGAGAAAGTTGGTCAAGGTTTTACTGAGATTGTTACTTACCTTTCTGTAAATGCGCAAAATCTATATGATGCTGGTGAATTTAAAAAAGCATATAAAGGTTTCCAAAAAGCAGGTGAAATAGGTTTGCAAAATCCTAATGGTGTTTGTGAAGGTTCTGAAGCTTTATTATACTATGCTGTAGTTGCGGCTGCACAATCAGAAGAGTATAGTGATGCTGCAAGCATGATTAAAACACTTGTTGATAAAGGTGTTGAGCAAAATGGTGATATTTATTTATATGCAGGTATTGTTTTTGAAAAATTAGAAGATAAAGACAATGCTAAAAAGTATATGGAATTAGGTATTAAAAAATATCTTGATAACCAAAGATTGTTGCAACAATATATTACTTTCTCTTTACAAAACAATGCAGGTGTAGAGGCTATCATGCCTTATATTCAAGAAGCACAAGCTAAAGATCCTGATAACTTTGTTTTTGTCCTTTCTGAAGGTATTGTTTATAATCAAGCTAAGGATTATGATAAAGCAATTGCTGCTTACGAAAAAGCTGCTAAGATGAATCCTGAAAACTGGGGTACTTTTTACAACTTAGGTTTTGCATATCGTGCTAAAGCTATTGAAATTAATAATGAATTAAGTACAGTAGATTACACAAATACAAAACTAATCGAACAATTAAGAGCAGATTTCTATGCAGCAATGATAGGCGCTATTGAGCCTTTCGAAAAAGCATATGCTCTTGATTCAACTGACAAGCAAGTTGTAGAGGTATTAAAATCTATTTTCTTCACTCTACGTGATCAAAGTGATGAGATGATGGCTGGTTATAATAAATATGATGAGTTGTTTAAATCAATGTAATATATATGGTTCTAAACGTTGAGTTTTAATGTTTTAGGAATTGATATTTATGAAAAGTCCAAAAAGATGAATGCTTTTTGGGCTTTTTGTATTTTTATAGTGATTAAACATTTCTGTGAAATTTTAGAAATTTGTATTTAAAAAACAACGAATTAGCTTAAATAATTTATTCAAATTTTGGAAATATGATTTAGAATTATTATCTTTGTAGCAATAATTATCTCGTCTTTGACACTTTAAAGCATAGGCACAAGGCTTATAGCTCACTGTTACAGC
>JAWXTP010000066.1:0-15415 GCA_044433415.1 Rikenellaceae bacterium | reverse complement strand
CCAATGGTACTGCGTATTAACGTGGGAGAGTAGGTGCCGCCACTTATTAGGGTTGTGAATCGAGAGATTTACAACCCTTTTTTATGGTATATGATAGTTAATTTGTGAGTTCAGTAATTAGGGGTTAATTTTGATAATGATTATTAAGCTGATAAAGATCAGAAAGAGCCTTACTTTGGGATACCTACGAAACATATTTTGTATTGTTCTCTTCATATTAATGACACTGTATTTTGGCATTAGCAGGGTTTGTTAGACAATGAATTGTAGCGATAGAGATGATTTGATATTTAGCCTAAAATGTACTTTAAAATGGGTTTAAATATTTATTAGAGCCTCTTCTATACAGAATCATCATTAATAGTAAGTTTTGGATTTATGTTTTCATGATATATTTTAATAAATACAAGATCTAAGCAATACAATAATTGAATTTTCAGCTAATTAAAAATAGACTATTTAGTTTATTTATTATGATAATTGTGATAATTTTATGTATTTTTTATTTTTAAATGTTTGCCTTAATTTATTGATAATCAGAAGATGTATTTTGATTAGTTTGTATTATTACTTAAAATGTTTTTTGTCAACTAGTTATTTTTTCTATCTTTGTTCTAGTTCTGTTTTATTTGACTAGGGGTTATTGAATTATATTTATTTTTAGCGAATTGTAGATTAAAGATAAGACACACTGTATAAATAGGACATACTTAAAAACAAGTATACTTAAATAACCCAAATTAAGATAAGTAAATAAATGTAAAAAATTTAAATATGAGGAAACACTTTAATCGAGACGCTATCATAGTTCTATTTGATGTTATAATATCTTTATTTTCTTTTTGGATATGTGGATTGTTTTTACATCAGTCTCATTGTAGTTGGTTAGTTATGTTGTCTGTTATTTGGGTGATAATTGGGATATTGACAGGTAAGTTGAATTTTAGTAAATATAAAAACTTAAAATATGCTGTGGCAGGTTTAATGTTGATAGATTTATTTTCAAGTGTCTTGTTATTTTTATTATATAAAAACTTTGCAGGTGTACATCACTACTCTATATTAGTAGCAACAAGTTTAATATTTCTTTTTGAAAGTTTACTTTATTATGTTGTTCGTACAATTTACTGCCATAAACTTCCTTATTTATATACGGAGCAAGGAACAAATCCAAATATAGAAAATATTAGAAATATAGAAATAAAGTCTGTTGAAAATCCAGATGTAAACATAATAATTGATTTCATAAAAAAAGAGCCTGACGATGTTGAGTCAATATTTTCGAAATTGTCTGATACAAGTGTCGTTTTTGACACTTCTAACCCTATGGTTATCTTACAGGATACTACAGCATCCCCATCTTTAATTATCCATAACAAAGCACTCAATAATATCAAACATATAAATACGCTCTTTGCATACACTAATAATAAACTAAAATGTGAGGGTTATGTAGTTTGTAAATGTGTAACTTCGGGAATTAGGAACGATAATTTTACTGATAAAATGCCTAATTTTATCAGTAAAATAATTTGTTTAATGGATTATATAGTAAATCGAGTAATGCCAAAACTTATGTTCATTAAAAGTATTTATTATTGGCTAACAAAAGGAGAACGGCGTGTGTTAACCCGTGTCGAAGTGCTTGGTAGATTGTATAGAGCAGGTTTTGAAGTGATTTATGAGAAAATACACTCAGGGAAGTTATATATTGTAGCTCAAAGAAAGAAGGAGCCTATGAGTAATGATACTCCTTCTTATGGTATTTTTATTTGTTTAAAGAGGACAGGTTTAAATGGTAAAGATATAAATGTTTATAAGTTTAGAACCATGCATGCCTATTCAGAGTATTTACAACCCTATATTTATAAAACAGAAGGCTTAACTAATGATAGTTGTCGTTATAATAACGATTATCGAGTTAGTGCTTTGGGACGGTTAATGAGAAAACTGTTTGTAGATGAATTACCTATGATAATAAATTTAATAAAAGGAGATTTGAAATTAGTTGGAGTACGACCTTTAAGTGCTCATTATCTTAGTTTATATGCTGATGACACAATAGGAATAAGACAAAAAGTAAAGCCTGGTCTTTTCCCACCTTTTTATGCAGATCTTCCAGAGTCTATAGAAGAAAAACAAGAAAGTGAGAAACGTTATATTGAGTCTTATTTGAATGATCCAATCCAAACTGATTGGATATATTTTTGGAAAATATTTATTAATATAATTTTTAAAGGTTATAGAAGCGAATAGAATTAGCTCTAATAATTTATTTTCTTTACTTTTTATAACATCGGATTTTTAAATAATTAATATTATGAGCCATAAAATAAATTATTTTGACTTAATTGATTTCAAAGAAACAAATCAATCAAGTACTATTAATGTTGCTAATTTATTTTCAAAAGTATGGAGGCGGAGATTATGGTTTATAGTATCAATAATCTCCGCATATATATTAGGAGAGTTCTATATTCAAAGTACTCAAGAAACCTATTCACGAACAGCGACAATACTTATAAAAGGGAGTAAAAGAGGAACTTCTTTAGGTGAAGTTGTACCATTTCAAGACATATTTTCATTAAATACAAATTCTATAAATGATGAAGTGGGTATTATCACAAGTAGGAGAATGATGATGAAAGTTGTTCAGGGGCTTAACCTAGAAACTAATTACCAAATAAAAAACAGACTCAAATTTAACGATTTATACAATACGTCTCCTATCAATATTGAATATATTGATGATATAGCTAAAAATAGTACCTTTATCTGTGAGGTTATGATATCTAGGGATAGCAGTATCTTTATAAAAATGAATGAAGAAGAGGATGAAGGTGTGCTAGGTAAGAAAATAGAAGCTCATTTAAATGAAGTAATCACAACACCTTATGGGATAGTTAAAATAACACCTACAATATACATGACTGATTACTATTACGAAAATGCAATAACCATATCAAAGGTAGATTCAAAAGAATTAGCCAAGGCTTATGTTTCTGAACTTAACGTTAAAGAGGTTGATAAATCATCCTCTTTAGTAAGTATATCAATAGTGGATGTTCATGCCAAAAGAGCGGAAGATATACTAAATACATTAATTAATGTGTATAAAACCTCTATGGTTGAAGATGAAAATTATATTCTTACAAATACACTTAATTTTATTAAAGAGAAAGCAAAGGTTCTAGAAAATGCTTTGCAGTTAATAGATTCAGATATTGAAGATTATAAAAGGAAAAATAAGTTAACAGATATATTTTCAGTAGGCTCTATGTATCTTCAGAACTATTCAAAGCTAGATACAGAAGTATTAGATATAGAGAATCAGTTAGGGATGGCAAAGTATATGAAGGAGTATATGTGTGATAACTCTAAACAAGAAGAACTTATTCCTATCAATATTGGTATTAATAGTAGTGGTATAGAAAGTCAGGTGTCTACATACAATGAGCTTATGACTCGACGTAATAATCTTATCATTAATAGTAGTGAGAACAATCCTGTAGTGGTAGAATTAAACTCAACTCTAGTTTCTATTCGTGCATCCATCATAAATTCTATTGAAAACTTAATAGCCTCTCTTGATATTAAATTGAATAAATATGATAGTGAGAAAAATAAAAGCAGTTCTAAAATAGCAAACGTTTCTACACAACAGAAATATATTATTAATATTGAAAGGCAATTAAAAATAAAAGAAGAATTGTATTTATATCTTTTAAAGAAACAGGAGGAGATAGAAATACAACTTACTACTATTAAAAGTAATTGTTCAATTATAGATACTGCCGATGGTCCTATACATCCAATCTCGCCTAATAGAATCCAATTTATTTTGATTTGTTTAATGTTAGGTGGTATTATTCCTATTATTGTAATGTGTATACATTCTTTATTTAATACACGTGTGTATACAAAAAAAGAAATTGTAGATTTTGTAGATATTCCATTTATTGGAGAATTGCCTTATATTAAAAATAAGAAAAATATTGTTATTGAAGATGGAAGTAGAAATTTAATAAATGAATCATTTAGGTTATTACGAGATAATATCAAGATGACAAATTCTTTAGATACAGGTAATGTAATACTTATTACATCATTTAATCCTAATGCAGGTAAAACTTTTATAACATCAAACTTAGCTACAGCTTTTGCGTTAACTAAGGCAAAAGTTATATTGTTAGATATAGATTTGCGTAAGGCTACACTTACAAAGCGATTAGGTTTTAATAATAAGCAGTTAGGACTATCAACATACCTTAATGGAAGAGTAGATAATGTAGAAGATATTATATTTAGATATAAGGACAGTAATCTTGATGTAATTCCCTCAGGAATATTACCTCCAAATCCTGCTGAATTATTAGATAATGGGCGTTTAGCCATTCTAATAAAGAAATTAAAAGAAGAATATGATTATATCCTTATAGACTCTGTGCCCTATGGTATAGTCTCTGATACTGCTATTTGTATAAAATATGCTGATATTACAATAATGACAGTTCGTTCAGGTGTGTTTAGCAAGAACCAACTTCCTTATTTGGCAGATATTTATAAGTCTAAAAAGATAACAAATATGTTAGTTGTCTTAAATTATGTAAGCATGAATAATCTAGTAAATGGTTACGGGTATGATTGTAATTATGGCTATGGGGAAACGATAAAAAAGAATCTTCGCTATTATATAAAGGTTATATTTGGAATTTAAAATTCCTATAATAGTTATTATAGGGTATGTTATCTCCAATCTTTTTCATTGTACTAGCAAAAGTTGCTAAAATAGGTAATTCAAGTTATGTTTTGTATTTGGTGAAATGTGACTTGAATTAATTGCTATTGTTTTTCTGTTAATATAAGATTTTTAGTAACGTAAGCATTTTTATAGTGACGCTTATGGATTTGATATTCTTAGAATTTGATATAAACAATAAGGCTGATTCCTCTTATCGAAGAACCAGCCTATCTTGTGTTAAATTATCTTATCTGCTACTGAGCAAATACAAATTCTGAGTTCTCTAAACTCCAGTTATTATCAAAGAAGCCTAAACTTACATTTCTTAAACCATCACGTAACATATCAAAATTAAATACCATTACATCAGGGAAACCAGTGTTTGCAAGCATATAATCATTAGGATAAGTAGCGCGAGCTCCTTTAATACCTGTACCAGCAACAACACCTACTAAAGTTTTGCTACAACCACTTCTTGGGTAAACAAAATAAGTAGCATAATCATCTCCTGTGAAAGTCTTATCACCTAATTCAATAGCTGTACCTGTTACTTTAATAGGACAATCCACTAATAAAGAATTCCATGCCTTATTTGTTTTAGAGTTACCGTAAATCATCACATTACGACAGCTAAAGTCACCTTTTAGGAACTCAACATCAGAAACTACCTCTATTGAACCGTTACCTCTATATAACATAGTTTCTGCATCATAACGAGCTTTGTTTTTATACCATTCGTTCTCTACCTTGCTACCAGCTGTAGAGTAAACAAATACTACGTTATTATCAAATACATCTTTGAAGTTACCTGCTCTAACATCTGATTTCTCAAATGCGTTTAGTTCACTTTGTTTCCAAGTGCCATTCTCTTTTCTGATAGTAACAACGTCTTTGCCGTCAACAGTAAAGTTAGAACCATCAATTGCAATTACTGTAGCACCAGAAACAGGCATATTGTTAAAGTCAAACTTCAATACAGATACATTTTCTGTTTTACCTACTATACTATCATTTACAACGTCTAAAACAATATTAGAATAGTTGTAAGGTTCTAATTGTTGAGCTATTGTAGCCCAGTAATTTGAAGCAGAAACTCCTGGTGAAGCTGTCCAGAATTCTATGTGCTTAACATCTTTTGTTGCAGGAATAGTGTGCCATTTGTAGTAGTCAAAGATAGGTTTCCAGTCTACACTCTCATTGCTATACCAGTGTGAACCACCTGGATATTCATACCATGCAACATCTGGGTGATAAGTTGCTAATATCTGGCGCATGTCACGTACTAAGTCAATAGGAACAACTTTATCTGCATCGCCATGAAGAATGTAAACTCCCGACTGTAAATAGTTACGTTTTAAAGATTTTGTACGACCTGCATGTGCTGCACGTTGAACCATAGAAAACTGCTCTATTGTCTTGTTCTCAGTATCAAGTTTATTCATACCATAATCTGCAATATCAGGATAGCTAGCACAAGGAGCTATAGCAGCAAACTTATCAGGATAAGTAACACCTATGTGCCAAGTGCCGTGACCACCCATAGAGTGACCAGTAAGGTAAGTTTTTTGAGGGTCAGTTTTAAGTAGTTCTCTAGCAACTTCTAATACCTCTATAGCGTCTTTACGACCAACATCTTCCCAGTTGTAACCAAAAGGACGACGGTTAGTAGGACATACTATGTGACCCCAATCTTTAGCGGCGTAAGCTCTAGCTTGATTACGAGCTTCAACACTAGCACCGTGAACTGATAAGAAAAGTGCTTGACCTTCGCCTTTAGTTAATGAAGGTTTTAAACTGAAATATTGAACAGAACCATCTATTTTACTTACAAACGTACGTTCGTTAACTTTACCACTATCTGCATTTCTATACTCTAGTTCTGCTGTATCTATAACTTTACCTTTTGCATCAGTAAGTGTTAAAGTAGCTTTAATTTTACCTTCTTCAGTACTTTTTGAAGCAGGGACAAGGTAAGGAAGTTTTCTTGTAGACATATCCATTACGTCACCTGTCTTATAAGTAGCAACTTCTCCCGTTTCAAGTTCACATTTGATAGTCAAACCTTTGATAGTTTTGCTTGAAGAGTTCACAACTCTAATAGCAGCCCATTTTTCGTCTGTTTCACCTATGATTAAGTTACATAAAGTCATATCACGTTTTGAGAACATAACTGGTTGGTCAGGTCTAATAATAGAACCCTCAACATAACCATATCTACCTGGAGTAAATACAAATTGATTTACACCTTTTTTAGCTTTGAAAGGGATAAGCGTATAAGCAAAGTCATAATAGTCACCCTCGTGAGGCATGCCATTAATGAAGCTACGCATATTTGCTGTAGATTGAAGCAATAACACCTCTTCTTTAGGTGAGTTATATTCACTATAAAGGTAAGCATTTCTTAAACCTCTATCTTTGAAAGCGCCTTTCTCATCTACTGAAATTGGAGTCCATTGAATATTCTCCCTTGTTCTACCATAATTTGTAGCTGTTAGATTATCAGGAGTAGGAGCAACAAAGTTATCGTCTAAAAGCTCCCATGCAATAACGTCTCTATTTTGAAAGAAATAGCCATTTTGCACACTATTAGGCAAGAAGTAGCCATCAGTGAATTTGTAGGCTACTTCACCCTCGTCAACACGTTCTGTACGTTCTTTACCGAAGATTTCAACAATATCACCTTGTGTTGCTTTGTTCTGAGCTATAGTGATAGCCGCGAAACAGAAAGCACAACCTGAAAGAATTAGTTTCTTTAACATAATTTTTGATTTTAGGTTATTATATTTTTAGTTTTTTATGGAGTGTTATCTATATGAAGATTATAATTAACAAAGTCCTACAGCTGTTGCATATCAATTAGTTTTTTATACACACCGTCTACCTCTAATAGTTCTTTATGGGTACCTTGCTCTATTACTTTTCCTGCGTCAACTACTACAATTTTATCTGCATGTTGAATAGTACTTAAACGGTGAGCAATGACTAAAGATGTACGGTTTTGAAGAAGTTTATCTAGAGCTTCTTGTACAAGTTTTTCACTTTCTGTATCTAGTGCAGAAGTAGCTTCATCAAGTATTAGAATTTGAGGATTACGAAGAATGGCACGCGCTATACTTAATCTTTGACGTTGACCACCTGAAAGTTTCACACCGCTATCTCCGATATTAGTGTTATAACCATCTATTGTCTCTCTAATAAACTTATCGGCATTGGCCACTTTTGCTGCATATACTATTTCTTCCTCACTAGCTGATTTATTACCTAGGGTAATATTGTTTTTAATGGTATCATTAAATAAAGTTACCTCTTGAGATACATAACTCATAACATTACGAAGTGAACTTATCTTATAATCTTTTATATTTTTACCATCAATAAGTATTTCCCCCTCTAAGGTATCATAAAAACGAGGTAACAAGTTCGCAATAGTAGACTTACCACCACCAGAGCTACCTACAATAGCTACAGTTTCACCTTTATTAACAGTAAACGAAACATTATCTAAGATAATTTTTTCGCTGTCATCATATTTAAAACTCACATTCTTAAATTCAATCTTCTCTTTAAATTCCTCTAAAAACAAATCTGAATTATCATCTGTGATTGTTGGTTTCATATCTATAAGCTCAATAACACGGTCACCAGCAGCTATACCTTGATGTATGGTACTAAATGAGTCTGCAATAGAGCGTGCAGGGCGTGTCACCTGTGAGAACATAGCAATATAAGCCAAGAAAGCACTTGCATCAAGCTCACCACCTACTACCATACCACCACCATAAATTAAAATTACAGCAACGGCAGAAACACCAAGAAACTCACTCATAGGGCTAGCTATTTGCTGTCTAGTAGCCATATTTCTCATTATTGTCGAATAACGATTATCAATAGAAATGAACTTACCTATGATATAATCTACAGCATTGTAAGACTTTATAACTTTCACGCCTGTAAGAGCTTCTTCAGCTACAGAAATCATCTCTCCTAGAGACTCCTGAGCTTCTTTAGCCTGTCTGCGAAGTTTTTTAACAATAAAACCTATAATTAACGCTGTGAAAGGCAACATCATAAGTACAAAAAGTGTAAGTTTTCCACTAATTGTTAATAACGCTATAAAATAACCAATTATAAGAGCGGGCTCCTTAAAGGCAACTTGCAAAGTATTAGTAACACAAAACTGTACTACATTAATATCAGATGTAAGTTTTGAAAGAATATCTCCCTTACGTTCATTACTAAAGAAACGTACATTCAATCGCATTATATTTTTAAACAATGAATCTCTCAGGTTTTGAAGAGTATGTATTCTAAAGTTCTCCATAATTTTTTGCGATGCAAAACGGAAAATATTACTTAGAAGAACAACAAGAACAACCAAAATACTCATAAAGAAAAGTACATCTTGAATACTGTAATCTAGTCCAAACTGCTTAAATATAAAAAATTTCAATACATTCTCAAAACAAGAAGTAGAAAGCTCTAGTTGAGGCATCTCCGTAACGGCAACCTTCATAGCATCACCATCGAAAAGAGTTGTCAAAACAGGGATTATAAGTGAAAATGTTAGAGTATTGAAAATCGCATGTAATATAACACAGAAAAAATATGGTATAGCGTACTTTTCAACTGGTCTAGCATAGTGAAAAATTCTTAAAAAAGTTTTCATTTAAAACAGGTTATAGTTTATATGGTTAAGGAGAGCTCTAGAACTCCCCTTAAAGAGTATTATTTTTTTAAAACGTCCTTTTTAGAGACTTTAGCAACAAAATCTTTTAAATAAAAAGGTTCAAAATAGGCTATATCCTCAAACTCCTTATTTTTGAATTTACGATGCGCGCTTTTTATTAAGCCTTGAGCTGAATGTTGCACATTAATATATTGAACATTGCCTGTTAAGACCTCTCTACATTTTTTTGCACCGTTACCGAAAATTACAAATTCTCTATCTTTGCGGAATTCAGCAAAACTCTCATCATCAATAATAAAAGCGCCCACATCCATTAGTAAATTTAACTTAGAATCATAAATTGCCGAATACACTTCCATGCGACGTGCATCTATCATAGGACAAAACATTGCTGTTTCTATATTTTCTATTTCTGTAAGCCCTGCATCGTAATCGTCAAGAGCTACAGATACCAAGGATTCTAACGAGCTTATAGCAATAAGAGGTTTATTTTCAGCATAACATAAACCTTTTGCAACAGACACTCCAATTCGTAAACCTGTATATGAACCTGGACCCATACCGACAGCTACAGCATCAATATCTGCAATCTCTAAATCAAATTCAGTAAGAATTTCTGAGATATATGTTGCAAGGTTCTTTGCATGATCTTTCCCTTCGCTAGATTCACGCAATGATTTCAGCTCTCCATTTTTGCTAAGCGCTACAGAACAAACGTCTGTGCCCGTTTCAATAGATAAAATTAATGACATTATATAAAATAAATAAATAATTACGTAAACTACTGGTTTATAAATAATTTTAATCTCGCCTTACGTTGGTCATAATATACAATATAGCCCAAGGTGACATTAAAAACATCACCATTGGGCTATAGATCATATTAGTTGACATGTTCCCAATACGCTACACTCCTCCTGACGACACATCAAACCTCACATAGCTGTTAGCTACGTAAAGAAACGTATCACCGATTTTAGAAAAACGATAACGTAAAAAACACAAGACTACTTTACAATTATTTTTTTGCAGATGTAGAAACGCTCACTTGTCTTTCGAACGATTGGTCTAACGACAAGAAAGTTTCAGTTTGTGAAACACCCGAAATCTCTTGAATAATATTGATAATAATATTCATCAAGTGCTCATTGTCACGACAGAATAATTTGATAAATATAGAATACTTACCTGTTATAAAGTGACACTCAACAATCTCAGGAATCATCTTTAAAGAGTCGATTACAGAGTTGTAAAAGTTAGACTGAGAGATTTGTATCCCTACATATGCACAAACGTCATTGCCTAAAGCCTTAGGATCAATCTCAAGTCTTGAACCTGTGATAATACCCGCGTCCTCAAGTTTTTTAACACGTTGGTGGATAGCCGCACCAGAAATACCACACTCACGTGCAATTTCTAGGAAAGGCATACGCGCATTATTAATTAAATGCGTCAGAATTTTTTGGTCAATAGAGTCAATGCTATACTTAGCCATATCATAATTTGTTTGATTGTCTGCAAATATAATACATATTTTAAAATAAAACAAATATTTTTCACCAAAATAAAGTAATTTTGTTAGAATATGTAACTTAGCCTACCAGAAATAGGCTATTATAACGTTATAAATAGCATCTTAAAAGATATTTTAATATCGTATTTTTCTAAAAAAGTATTGTATTTTGTTATCAGAATCTTACAAAAAAACTTTCCTTTATAGAAAGGCAACTTAAAAAACTTCAACTCACACATTATGTGAATGTTAATGCCTTAAAAATAAAAATCGCATTTTACCAACAAACCAACATTCTAAACATCTGTTAATAAAAACTGATTTTTTATTATGATTTTCATAAAATTTTATTTACATTTGAATGATTTATCTATAAGATAACTTCTAAAAATTAACTTTATACATATTATGACTAGTATCGATTGGAGCTCTTTGGGCTTTAAATATTCAAAAACACCTTACAACGTAAGATGCGTTTGCAAAGATGGCGTATGGGGAGAAATTGAAATCCATACAGAAGACACTATTAACATGAGCATAGCTGCATCTTGTTTGCACTATGGACAAGAATCTTTTGAAGGACTTAAAGCATTCAAAGGAGTTGATGGTAAGGTCAGACTATTTAGAGTTGACGAAAATGCTAAAAGAATGAATTCTTCTGCAGAGTATGTTAAAATGCACACTTTTGATATAGAATTGTTCATTGAAATGGTAAAAAAAGCTGTTGAATTAAATATAGACTTTGTTCCACCTTATGAAACTGGGGCTTCTTTATATATAAGACCGCTTTTAATAGGTACTGCACCTCAATTAGGTGTTCATCCTGGAGCAGAGACAACACTTATCATTTTTGTTTGCCCTGTAGGTGCTTATTTTGCAGGCATGATGAAAGCAGTAATTGGTCGTAAATATGACAGAGCTGCCGAACATGGTACAGGACATGTAAAAGTAGGCGGAAACTATGCAGCATCGTTAACTCCAGCTATGGAAGCTGAAAAATTAGGTTATGACAACGTATTTTATTTAGACCCTGTTAATAAACGTTATATTGAAGAATGTGGCGCTGCTAACTTCTTTGGCATTAAAAACAATACATATATAACACCTAAATCAACTAGTGTTCTACCATCTATAACTAACAAAAGCCTTTGTGTTATAGCAGAGGATATGGGACTTAAAGTTGAAAGACGCAATATAGATGTTGAAGAACTTTCTACTTTTGATGAGGCTGGTGCTTGTGGAACAGCTGCTGTAATCACACCTATAGGTCAAATTGACGACCTAGAGAACAATGTTACTTACAATTTTGGGGACACTGCTGGAGAGTGGAGCACAAAACTTTGTAAACACCTTAAAGATATACAGTACGGAATAGAAGAAGATACACATCAATGGATAACAATTGTAGAATAAATACAAAAATTAGCGTTATTATTGTCGCTGGTGGTAGCGGTAACCGTATGGGTGCCAATATTCCTAAGCAATTTCTTATACTAGGAGATAAGCCAATTTTAATGCATACCATTGAACGTTTCTATGAAGCAATACCTAGCGCTGAACTTATATTAGTAATGAGTAGTACAGAATTTGACAGATGGGAAACTTTATGTAAGAAATACACGTTTGAGATTCCGCATAAAACAACATGCGGAGGCTCAACGCGTTTTAGTTCTGTAAAAAATGGCATAAACGCCGCTAGCTTAGATAGTGAGATTATCATGATACATGATGGGGTTCGTCCATTTATTGATAAAACTACCATATTTAACACTTTAGGTGCTTTACCAAAAACAGGAGCTGTAATACCTGCTATAAATCTCGTTGATTCTATAAGAGAAGAAAAAGAAAGTGGCATTTATAAGGTTGCAGACAGGACCAAGTTTAAGTTAATTCAAACTCCACAGGTGTTTTATAGCGAAATTATTAGAAAAAGCTATAATAGAAATGACAATGCCCTATTTACAGACGATGCTACAGTTGCAGAGTACAGTGGGTATGAAATAACTCTATGTGAAGGGAATTCAAATAACATAAAAATCACATCACCTATAGATTTGGCTATTGGAAATGTGATACTTAAACACATACATTAATTCTATTTTTTTAATGTAGTTTTTTAGTTTTTTAGAAATTTAAAGCCCAAGTTTTAGCCCAATCATGCAAATAATTGTATAACAAGGGAATAAAATTTAAATATTTATCACTTTTTTTTGAATAAAGGTTTTGTAATCCAAATTAAATGCATATCTTTGCAGTCGATTTAATAGTCAAAATACTACGGAATCGTTTTAAAATGTGGTATTTACATTTATACATTATTAATATAAAAAATTATGACAAAGGCTGATATTGTAAACGAGATTTCAAAAAACACAGGTGTTGAAAAAGTACAAGTGCAACAGGTAATGGAGTGCTTCATGGAAGAGATTAAAGGATCTTTAGAAAAAAACGAAAATGTTTATCTAAGAGGTTTTGGCTCGTTTATTGTTAAAAAACGTGCTAAGAAACTGGCTCGTAACATTTCAAAAAATACAACCATTGAAATTCCAGAACACAACATTCCTGCTTTCAAACCATCAAAAACATTTGTTGGTATGATTAAAGGGAACTTCTAAAAATTGAATTTTAACGCTTTAAGATTTATAAATTTCATCTTTGAATTTCTAAATCCAAAATCGAATAAAACCAATTATTAGAACTCTCCTAAAGAAAGCAAGTAATAAATTATTTACATAATAATAACAATTTAAATCGTAGAGCTATGCCAAGCGGAAAAAAAAGAAAAAGACACAAAATGGCTACTCATAAGAGAAAAAAGCGTCTAAGAAAAAATAGACACAAAAAGAAAAAGTAGCATTTTAAAATAAACCTAAAGGCTTATATTAGTCTTTAGGTTTTTTTAAGAAAATACCTTAACATTTTAATAGTAAAATTATGACAAGCAAAGAGCTTATTATTCACGTAACCGAAGAAAACATCAATATAGCAATGCTAGAAGGTGGTCAGCTGGTTGAGCTTCATAAAGAGGAGCGCGCTAGCGGTTTCTGTGTGGGAGATATATATCTTGGCAAGGTTAGAAAAACTATGTCAGGTCTCAATGCTGCGTTTGTCAATATTGGGCATCCTAAAGATGCTTTTATTCACTATCTTGATTTAGGTAACAATTACAAGTCAATGTCTAAATTATTAGACGTTGCTCACAAAAAGAAACAACAAAGTATCACATTCAGCAAGTTCCCTAAGCAAGAAGAGCTTAAGCGTTCGGGCAGGATAAATGATATTTTATCTTCAGGACAAAACGTTCTAGTTCAAGTAATTAAAGAATCTATTTCTACAAAAGGTCCTCGTATTTCTTCTGATATTTCTCTTACTGGTCGTCACGTTGTATTATTGCCTTTTGGTTCTAAAGTGTCTATTTCACAAAAAATCAAAAACAACACAGAACGTAGACGTTTAAAAGTCACTGTAGGCGAAAATTTACCTCTTAACTTTGGGGCAATTATCAGAACGGCTGCACTAAACCAGCCCGAAGAAGACATCATTAACGACATCAAGTCTCTTGTTAAGCGTTGGGATGATATAATCGAGAAATGTAAAACTGCTCAAGTTCCATCACTTATAATGAGTGAGGAAGCTAGAGTAAATACTATGCTTAGAGACCTTTTAAATAGTTCTTTCACAAATATCTATGTAGATGATGAGACAATTTGTGAAGAGATTAGAGAATATATACGTCTAATTGCTCCTGATAGAACTAAAATTGTCAAATACTACAAAGGAACAGCAGTTTCTATTTTTGACAATTTCGATATTACTCGACAAATCAAAGGGCTTTTTGGAAAATTAGTACCTTTTAAGCGTAAGGCCTACATGATAATTGAGCATACTGAAGCTATGCACGTTATTGATATTAACAGTGGTCCTCGCATTAAAAATGCAGAAAGCCAAGAAGAAATTGCTCTAGAAGTCAACCTAGGTGCAGTTCCTCTTATAGCTAGACAGTTAAAGCTAAGAGATATGGGTGGTATAATTGTGATAGACTTTATAGATATGCATAAAAATGAGCATAAAGAAAGACTATTCCAAGCTATGCGTGAAGCTATGTCAACAGATAGAGCTAAGCACACCATACTTCCACTTTCGAAGTTTGGTCTTATGCAGATAACAAGACAAAGAGTACGTTCTGAGCGACAAATTGACAACAAGGAAATGTGTCCTACATGTAAAGGCACAGGTAAGATATCTCCAGCGATATTATTTGACACTGAAATTGAAAATCAAATAGCATCACACATTGAAGATAACCAACTAAAATTCATTAAAATTGCTGTACACCCTTACGTTAAGTCCTACCTAACATCTGGACTTATCTCTAAGAGAATGCGCTGGGTAATGAAGTACAAATGTGCAATTAAGATAGTTGAAGATGAGTCTCTAGGAGTTGTAGAGGCTAGATATTATGACAAAACAGGGT
>JAWXTP010000065.1:0-15419 GCA_044433415.1 Rikenellaceae bacterium | reverse complement strand
GTAGGCATAGTGAAAGTAAGAGCTGCTGCTGGTACTGTACTTTGGCAAGGCACGTTAAGGATAAATATCTCTACGTTTGCTGTAAGACCTGGTTTAAGTTTTAAATCAGGGTTATCAGCAGAAATTACAACCTCATAAGTTACAACATTACTTTCTATGATAGCTTCTTGGCGCACTTGAGTGATAGTACCTTCAAAAATATCCCCTGGGAAAGCATCTACAGTAAACTGAGCTGTTTGACCTTCTACAACATTGCCTATATCTGCTTCATCAACGTCAGCAATAACACGCATGTCACGTAAGTCTGCCGCAATAGTGAACAGAGTTGGAGTACTAAAGCTAGAAGCTACAGTTTGACCTTCCTCAACGTCTTTTGAAATTACTACCCCATCAATAGGTGAATAAATTGTTGCATAGCCTAAGTTTATCGCTGAGCGCTCTAAGCTATTTTTAGCGATTTTTAAGTTATTTTTTGATGTTTCATAATTGTAGATAGCTACTTCATATTCGCTATCAGCAATATGCCCTTTATCAAATAGAGCTTTAATACGAGTGTAGTTAGCAAGTTGGTAGTTATATTCACTTTGAGCTACAGAAACACTATTTTTATTACTGTTATAATCAATAGTCAATGTACTTTTATCAAGCTCGGCAATAACCTGACCTTTCTTAACTTCAGTATTATAGTCTACATAAAGAGTTGTTAAGATACCCGAAACCTGAGTACCAACATCTACAAGAGTTACTGGTTCTATAGTTCCTGTTGCTGTGATACTTTGTACTACGTTTTGAGAAACAACCTCTGCTGATGTAAATACGTTTGCAGCTTCAATTTTCTTTGCTGGCATGAAATACCAAACTCCTCCAGCCACTACTGCTGCAACTACTCCTATTATTAATATTTTCTTTTTCATTTCTTATAATTTTATTAAATCAGTTTTATAGTACTCCAATAAAGCACGGTTAAGTATAAATTGGTATTTGTTTGTTAGGTATTCTTGTGAAGAATCTAGGTAGTTATCTTGTTCTGTAAGAAGTTCAATAATATTCTTCATACCCTCATTGTATTGTTCTGTTAGAAGCTCTAAACTCACCTGTGCAGCTTTTAACTTAACATCTGAAGCAGCATATTGCATCTGAGCATTAGAAGCATTGTTATGTAGAGTTTCTATAGTTTGATAAAGCTCTTTTTCAGCATCAGTAAGCGATAATGAAGCTGAATTAACGGAGTTTTGAGCTTTCACAGTAGCTACTTTGTTTCTGTAGTTACTAAATATAGGCACAGAAACAGAAGCTCCTATAGAAGTTGTGAAGTTATTACGCATCTGACCACTGAAAGTGTAATCACTACTTGAATTGTGGCTTATACCTGCACCAGCAGAAACTGACACTGTAGGTAGATAACCTGCTTTAGCTATCTTAACATCTAACTCAGCAGCAGAAATAGACAATTTTGAATAAGCTATCTCAGGACGAAACTCTAAGGCTGAATTATAAACCTCACCTACAGAATAAATAGGGCTTAATATAACTGCATTAGACAATTCTGGGGCTGCAGCGCCTATATACACATCTTGAGAGATTTCTAGCAGTTGTTTTAGCATAACCTGTAAGTTGCTAAGTGTGCTTTGTGCTACAACAACATCATATTCGTTAGATGCTTTAGCACTTTCTAACAAGGCTAGTTCTGATTTATTTATATAACCTACTTCAAGGTAATCTTTACCACGTTCTAAACTTTTCTCACTTAATACTAAACCGTTTTTAGCAACCTCTATCTGCTCCATCATGTAAAGCATCTGAACAAACACCTCTGTTACAGCAATTTCTAAAGAATTTTCTTGTTCAGCTAATGAAAGCTCTGCCATTTCGCTATTAATCTTACTTTGCTCTAAAGAAGCACGGTTAGCGCCCCCACTATAGATAGGCATAGACAAATCGACACCGTAAGAACCCGAATAACTAGCCTTTGTGCCACTCACCAAAGGAGTTGCAATAAAATTCTGACCTATAGCAGCAGAAACACTAGGTAAGAATACCCCACTTGCTGTTAGCTCATCGGCTATACTATTATCTATTGACAACTGAGCCTGCTTAAGAGTAATGCTATTTATTTTAGCAAATTCTAAGCATTCCTCCAAACTCATAGCTATAGAATCTCCCTCAATCTGATTGTAATCATTTTGGGCGTGACTCTGCAAGGTAAGGAGTACTAGCGACGAAGCTACAAATAGTACTCTAAATGATTTTGATTTCAACATAAACTTAATATTTTATATTTTGTAATTTGAAATCAAAAGTATTTATTTATATATATACATGCAATTATATTATACTAATCTCCCCTTTTTATCGAAAAACAAGGTGTTTTTATCGAATATAAATTAAATTAATACCCTTATAAATAATAAATATCATAAAACTGCTTAATTTGCAAATAATATATCTATTTTTGTATTATACAAAAGAAAACAACACATTAATACAAAATATTAATCCCTTAACCTTAAAACAATGGACAAAACAGTTTTATTTAACCTTACTTACGGCCTTTACATAGTTGGAGCTATGGATGGCGAAAGACCTGTAGGATGTACTATCAACACTTGCTTTCAAGTGACAAGTGAAAACCCTATTTTAGCAGTATCAATCAATAAGAACAACTATACTCTTGACGCTATTAAACGTACAGGAAAGTTCTCTCTTTCTATTCTTTCTGAAGAGTCTGACAGTAGTGTTATAGGTGCTTTTGGGTTTGTAAGTAGCAAAGATAATGACAAATACAAAGATTTTGGTTACGAGATGTCAAATGGTGTACCTGTAGTAAACGGTTTATTTGCAGGCAGACTTATCCTTGAAGTATTACAAATGGTAGATAACGAAACTCACATGGTAGTGATGGCTAGACTTGTAGACACTATCAAGGGCGAAGGAACACCTATGACTTATAGCTACTACCACAAAGTAGTAAAAGGTAAAGCTCCTAAAAACGCTCCTACTTATGTTGAGGAAACAGTAGAAGCAGCTGCTGAAGAAGCTAGCTCAGAAAAATACATCTGTGATATCTGTGGCTACGTTCACGAAGGTGAGCTTACTGATGATTTTGTATGTCCTTTATGTAAACAAGATAAGAGTCATTTCAAAAAAGCGTAATTAGTCTTATTTTCATACAAAACAAAAACAGACAGCTAGAAAATGAGTTTTCATTTTCTAGCTGTCTGTTTTTTATAATCAATTAAAACCAGTTTATTGAACTTCACTTAAATCAAATTCTACAATACTTCCTGATTCTCCATCTATACCATATAACTTTGTTTCATCGGCATTTACACATATTGATCCAAGCAATTCTCTATCTAAATTCAATTCGGCTACCCTTTCTCCCTCGTAATTGTAAACATAAATAAAGTTAAATAACTTTGATGCAATTTTCACAACTGGTGCATCATTAAAACCTAAATAGATATATTTATCACCTAGTGTCATGGCTTGAATTTTGCCTCGATTCTCAGTCTTATATCGTATAATATTATTATCAACAGTTACGTTTATTGGACAAATGTCAGCTTCCCAGCTCTTAACAATAGTGTCTTTTTTAACAGTATACATCATAAGATAAGGCATTCTAATCATTCCAAATACTATATTATCACCTTTTATATTAAAAAAGCCCTGTAACTGTTGCATAGCTGTCATTCCTGTTATTCCAGGCAGAAAATCTAACTCACCAAAATAATTAGAAAAATTCATATCTTTATCATAATACGAAAAAATTTCACTACTAGAATGAAGCGGAACACCAACATAAGCTCCGTTAGTTAATTTTGAAAGCTTTAAATCTGAAAACATATATCCTTCTGTAGTTTTTTTCTGTAAGACATTTGCAGAAGAAACTTCTCTAATCTCATTATCCTTTGAATCGTAGACAATATTCTTAACCTTTCTTGCATTAAGGTCATATATAATTACAGTATCTTTTACAACATCAGAAACTATAGGTATTAAAAATTCATTACTAGCTTTTCCTATACTTCCATAAGTAGTAATTAGCTCTAATGAATCTTTTCCTATATCATATAAACGCAATACAGGAGCAGGATTGTATGACGAAACCAACAACTTGTCATCCAAAATATTAATTCTTGGTATTCTTATTAATATTTCATTTGGGAACTCTCTACTAGTAATATTATATTCTTTATACTCAACTGCTTTAGTTTGTTTACTATTGCTTCCTGTACAACTTACAAAAAACAAAAGAAAGTAGAATAACAAAATCTTCATAATTATTTCTTTTTGGTGTGATTATAAATATGGAGAGTTCTAATAATTGTTTTATTCGATTTTAGATTCAGAATTTATAAATACAGGCACAGTGGTTCCCACGACGTATTTGTAAAAATTCAAAAATAAAATTTTAAAAGGCAAAGTCGAGAAAAACCATAATTAGAACTTCCCTTATATCTGAAATTATCCTATTTAGAGTTTATAAGATTACCATTTTCGTCTACTATTCCAATATAATTAGTTTGGTCAACATATGCTATAACATAAGACTGGTCTCCTTCAATTACAGCTCCTGTACAAAAAGAATCTTGCTCTATTGGACATTCTATTTCAAAAGAATAAACTTCATCAACACTCAAAGCTTCAATATTAGCTAAAGTTAAACGTTCTTGTTCTGTCATTGTAGCATTCTTGTATGCTTGATACCCAACGATTACAGAAGTACTTAATACAACTGTTGTGAAAAAAAATCTAAGTTTTCTCATTTTTTTTAAGTATTATGATAACATTTACAATTTAAACAATACTTATAATACGGATTTGTAATTGAATATTTTACATTTGAAATTTTGTAAATTAGTACTCATTGGTTACTATTGTACATACACAAAAAACAAAAAAATAATATAAGGGTTTTAAAGGTTAAAATTAAATATTTAAAAATTGCTTTATGTTATCGTGATTAATTTTAACGAATCCCTTTTATGCAATTCTTATTCTGTCTCACGGAACATTTAATTTCGAAGAAGGAACTCTAGATCTCCGATCCCATTATTTTTAATAATTTGAATTTTTCTGCCAATAAACTTAATTAATAATTAAAACTCTTTCGCAATATAAGTTTAATTTTTATAAACTCCAAATATATTTTATTGCATTCATCCACCCAGACATCTATCTACCTATAAATAAAAACATTAGATTGTAAAAAATTAATCGGAATTTTGATACTTGCATAAAAATAAAAAAAATATGAAATAGAAAAAATATACTACAAAATACGAAAATCACAAGGCTTATAACTTACTGTAACAGTGAATTATAAGCCTTTTACATATGCTTTAATGTGTCAAAGACGAGATGTAAAAAACGTCAATTATCAACTTTTAAGCAGCTTTTGTTAAGATAATTTAAAAACAACTAATTATGTTAAATTTTTGACATTTTTTAATGAGAGTATTTTTAGAAGTTCTTATAAGCTAATTTTGATAGTTATAAATTATTAGTCATTACTAAATCCTTGAAAATCCACTCCAAACCACTCAAATATACGGTGTGTAGAAACTACTCCTCCATGAAAATCACTTCCTGTTGTTAGATGTAGACCTACCTTGTGAGCCCACGATTTTACTATCTCATTTATCTCTCCCTGTTGAGGGTAATAACGATAAGGGTGCAGCTCCAAACCCCACAATCCTAGAGACTTCATATATTTAAGGTGTTCTAAATATTCATCTGACTTCGCACGCATAAGCTCAGGCTTAGCACCAAAATGAAACCCAAAATGAGGAATCACTGGAAAGCCTCCATTTTTACGTATAAGCGGTATAAGTTCATAGAGAGTGTATTCATTATCAAGCTCTTCACGTCTCCACAAGTTTTTCCAGTACGCCTCACGTTGTACCTCACCATGACTAGCTAGTGTACCTCCTAAGCGTTTCTGTAAATATTTATACATTAATTTATTAGACAACATACCTATAAACCCTTTCTCAACCTTAGCCATTTCTTCAAGGTCAGCGATTTTAAGGTCAGGGATTCCGAAATGTTCTCTAGCTCCTACAATAGCGCGCTCTACCCTTTGAGCTCTAGCTTTCTGCTTATGTTGCAACACCTTAGCAAGGCATCTATGCCCTCCATTAGGGAAATATGCTAGTAGTTCCATTTGAAAATCTATCTCAGGTTGTACGCAATCTATCTCTACACCACGGATAAAATTTATCCCATGAGCATCACATGCAGCCTTAAATCGAGGATAACCTCTAAAGGTGTTATGATCAGTAAGGACTAGCAAGTCTACACCTGCTTGTGCAGCTAGCTCTACGACTTTCTCGGGAGTTTCTTCGCCATCCGAATATATCGAATGAGTATGTAAATTAACTTTCATGATTTAAGGATTTGAGTTTTAAGATAACAATACACAAAAGTAACAATTATTTACTAAGGGAAGTACTAAAAACTGAATTTTTCACACTTTAGGCGTCTCCTTTAGTCTTACATTCAAAAAAACAGACTAAATGATTTGCTTTTTAATTAAAAAACCTTACTTTTGTAGTTCAACAACTTAAACTATTAAAATAATGAAAAGATTAACAAGTTTTATTTTATTCTTAGCACTAGCATCGTGCCAAGAGACTATCGTCCCTATAGCGACTCTAGAAAATGGTCTTGTAAGTGTAAATACGAGTGATGTGAAAGACACTGTAGAAATTAAGCTCTCTGACCTTATTGAGGATGTAGAGATTATTCAGCTAGACTCAAAAATTGAAGCATACGTACATGCTTCTCAATTTTACAACATTTCTGACAACTATATCCTTGGAACTGACGGTAAGCAGATTAAGTTATTTGATAGAAAAACTGGTAAACTTATCACTAACGTAGGAGGTCTTGGTAATGGTCCTGGGGAATACAAACAATATGTTAGTAGTTTCCAGATTTACGAAAAGAGAAATGCTATTTATATTATAGATGGCTTTGGTGCTAGATGGATAAATGAGTATGACTTACAAGGCGAATTTATAAGACGTATACCTCTAGCAGATAAAAGGGCTGTACCCTATTCTAATATCTTGATAGATGAAGAAAAAGACATTGTATCAATATTTACTATTCCTCAGAACTCGGTAGTATGGCAACAGGACTTTGAGGGCAACTTCATAACAGACCGAGCTGTTATCAAGCAAGACCCTAAGAAAAATAAAACAGCATTTACAAGAGTAAGGGATAACTCTTTTGATATATCTACAACTCAGTTCTACAACATGCAAGACACCCTTTATCGTTATGATAAAGAAAATCACATTATCACTCCTAAATTTACAGTGAATGTAGAAGGATATAGTGTATGTGAGTCTGTAAAGGACACAAGATTTACTACACGATATTATGAGTTACCTAGGCATTTTATTGCTAGAATATCAGAAGGCGACATGTTTAAAGGAGGTAAAGGCTCAAGTAAACACATAATTATAAACAAAGAAAACCTTTCGGGTAGTTACTTTAATTTAATCAATGACTTTGTATTTTCTTCAGAAATTCCATACCTAATAACCTCAGGAGACTATTTCATTATTGGCTACGAAGCTGAAAAACTAATGGAAATCACAGAAAATGCTACTGAGGAACAACGTAAAAATATGGATAGCAAATTACTAGAAAAACTTGACAACCTGTATGACAACATGGATGAAGAAAGTAATGCTACTATATTAATAGGAAAGTTTAAACAATGATTAATGATAAATGATTAATGATTAATTACGACAAGCGACTATTTGAATTTTAACAACAAACCAAACAGTTTGCTTTCAAAGCAAAAAATTACCTTTATAATCAAACAACTTAAATAATTAAATAATGAAAAAATTAACAAGTTTTATTTTATTCTTAGCACTAGCATCGTGTCAAGAAGCTATCGTTCCTATAGCAACTCTAGAGAATGGTCTTGTAAGTGTAAATATGAGTGATGTGAAAGACACTGTAGAAATTAAGCTCTCAGACCTTATTGAGGATGTAAAGATTGTTCAGCTAGACCCAAAGATTGAAGCCTATGTAGAAGCTCGTCAATTTTGTAATGTTTCTGACAATTATTTACTTTCAACAGACGGTAAGCAGATTAAATTATTTGACAGGGAAACTGGTAAGTTTATCACTAACATAGGAGGTGTTGGTAATGGTCCTGGGGAATACAAACAATATGTTAGCAGTTTTCAAATCTATGAAAAAAGAAATGCTATATATCTTATAGATGGTTTTGGTGCTAGGTGGATAAATGAGTATGACTTACAAGGCGAATTTATAAAACGTATACCTCTAGCAGATAAAAGAGCTGTACCCTACTCTAGCATTATGGTAGATGAAGATAAAGACGAAGTATCAATATTTACTATTCCTCAGAATTCAGTAGTATGGCAGCAAGATTTTGAAGGTAACTTCATAACAGACCGTGCTATTATCAAGCAAGACCCTAAAAAAATGAAAGCCGCATTTGCAAGAGTAAGAGATAACTCTTTTGACATATCTGTAACTCAGTTCTACAACATGCAGGACACCCTTTACCGCTATGATAAAGAAAATCATATTATCACTCCTAGATTTACAGTGAATGTAGAAGGGTATAGTGAATGTGAATCTTTACAAGACTCCAGATTTACAACCCGATATTATGAGTTCCCTAAACATTTTATTGCTAGAATAACAGAAGGCGATATGTTTAAAGGTGGGGAAAGCACTAGTAAACACATAATTATAAACAAAGAGAATCTTTCGGGCAGTTATTTTAATTTAATCAATGATTATGTATTTTCTTCAAAGATGACAACTATAACAGTAGCAGGAGATTACTTCTATGTTGGCTACCCAGCTGAACAACTAATGGAAATCATAGAAAACGCCACAGATGAACAACGTAAAAACATGGATAGTAAGCTATTGGAAAAACTTGACAACCTGTATAACAACATGGATGAGGAAAGTAACACTACTATATTAATAGGAAAGTTTAGATAGGTGTTAGCTTGTAGCTTGTAGGTGCGACAAGCGACTAAATAAGAACAAAAATAGTCACAAAAAATTATAACTATAATCATTCAGTCGCTTGTCGCACCTACAAGCTACAAGCTCTAAGCTACAAGCTACAAGCTACAAGCTATAACCTAACACCTAATCTACATATCCTCCAAGCACCAGCACTCAGGTTCAATTTCATATTTAGACAAGGTACGTGTTTTAAGAACTTCAATTTTAGAATCTAATAGCTGAGGTTTGAAATTTTTACGTTGGCGTTTTACCTCAATAACCTTTGCTCTTTTGTCGTCGAGATGTATTCCAACTATATCTATTTCATTTTGACTGCCTTTGCTCTCCCACCATGAGCCAATAGCACGATATTCAAAACTTTCAATCATGCGCTGCTTAAAATACCCTTCGAGCATCTTTCCTGAATATGTGGGATAGTCGTCCAACATTATCTTCGACAAGCCTTCATAGTTACCAATTTCTATTATGTAACGATTGTTCTCTATGTAGCGAAACCAGAAGCGCAAGAAATTATCACTAACCTCATAACGAACAGTTTGTGAAGTCTCCTTTGCAAATAGAGGACGCACTTTTTTAATCACCTCATATACAGCCTCTAACTTCAATAGCTGACCACCTATACTTTTATCACCAACAAAAGCAGCAATCTGTGACTGAGTATTTCTACCTGACGATATTGCATTAAGGATGGAAAAGTAGTTACCATACATCTTACCAAACTCACCTATCAAAAGATTACGCCCCTCATCAATAAAAGGTGATGCACTTTGACATATATATTTTATCATCTTGGAAGTAGTAAGAGACTTATTGTCAACCAATAGCTCCACATACTTAGGGACTCCACCCGTAAACGTGTAAAGTGCAAGCAGCTCATCTTTAGTATATCCTGGCTTATAATCTTGCATTATCTCTTTGAGAGTATCTGTTGTAAAAGCTGCAATTTTCATAACCGCATCAGCCCTACCAAATAGAGGTTCTTTCCTGTCTTGGAAGATTTTCATCATCATGGAGAAAATAGAGCCACTAACCACAAAGTTTATATTTGTTTTAGTGCGGTATTGATCCCAGTAGTTTTGAATATCACTAAAAATAGAACTATTAATATTATCAAGCTCCTGAAATTCATCAACTACAAGTGTGAACTTTTTATTTACTCCTTGATCTAGAAGAAAACGAAACAACTCTGTAAAACTGCTCACCTGGGGAACAAAGACAAATAGTACACGCTCAATCTCTGCTGCAAAACCTTTGCAGAGATCTGCTTCACTCTTACGTCCCACAAATAAATATATGAGCTGCTCACCTGCTAAAGCATTTAAAATAAGCGAGGTCTTCCCTATCCTGCGACGACCAACAAGCACAGTTAACTTGGAGTGATCACTATACGCCATCTCCTTTATACGCCTAAGTTCAGCAATCTCTTTTGTTCTATTATAAAATTTCATATTCTTCTTTTTTACAGCTGTAAAATTTACCACTGTTGCAAAGTTAATAATTATTTAGAATACTTTCAAATGTTATTCCAATTAATTTACTTTAAAATAATGACTATAGAAGCGACTAGAGATGAGTGACTACTATATAAATTTATTCAACTGCGGTTATTTATTGTCGTCATCCAATATAGTTCCATTTTAATATACCAATTATATATTCTACCCTTTCTTCTGCGCCATAAGGTAGTGCGCACTCTATTGTCTCTTCTATATTGGAGTTATTTAATAACTTGTTAAATTGTTCTGTCAAATACTCTCTCAAATTCAACTCTGAAGAACTTATTTGTTCAATAATATTAGTTGTATTATCTAAGACATAAATAATATCTTCAAAATCATGACTAATACGTAGATCTGTTCCTCCTCTTGAAATTACTGCTTCAAATTTAGCACCTAAATAATAAGGAGCAGTAAATATATATATATTTGTTCCATCTGGCAATATAGCTTGTCTCTTATATTCAACTCCACCTTTGTACCACTGATTTGAAAAACCAAGAATATCATCGTCAATAGGCATAACATCAATTACGATACCTTCATACCTCCATCTACATACTGGTGCTCCATATGAAGTATCATTATTGAATTTTTTAGCTCTTAATCGTTCTTCTAGTTCGTAATACTTTAAACGACTACTAATTTCTATTACACAATCTATATCAAGTGTTGAGCGAATATCTGTTGAGGCAGGGTCGTCAGCATAAAGTTCAGTTACAGAACCTCCTACAAAAACAACTTCATCTACCATTTCTCCTAAACCCTTAGCTACTTGAGCAAGCATTACAACATTTCTAGACATTATTTTAATTTTTTATCAAGTTCTACAATCGCTATTTCTACTTCCCGCACTTTACCAATACGGATAGTATCTACAATTACTAATAATTCATAAAGCGCGGGGTTGTTCTTAACTATTTTGGGAACTGTTTTATAAAGAGGGGTCACAGCATATCCTCTCCGAGTACCTAGATAGTAAGACCACACATAAATATCTTCACCCTCGCTTATCTGTTCTTTAATTGGTGTTGCGGAATGAGCTGTTGCCACACCTCTAACTTTTGTTGACACTAATGCTGGAAATGCATATTTTAATCCACTTATCAAAAACTCTCTTAGCGCCAACTTATTAACTCTACTTTTCTCTGTATTCATAAAGCCTGACAATACACACCTTCTCATCGCATTAGAAACTTCTGAGGGACTTAACAAAAGAGCTTCTGCAATATCTGCTTGTATCCAACCATTGGGTTGAGTGATTAAGTAAAGTAATATAAGAATATCTTGTGATTTTAATGTCATAATATTTACGATTTATAAATTACAAATATAACACTTTATTATTCATATTTCCAAATATTTAACGTTGCAGGAATTACTTTTTTTCTGCATCACATTAATTACAGCTCTCCGAGATGTGCAGAGTACTAAAAAAATAAAGAAGACAAACCAAGGAACAGCTTTCATATTTGAAAACCTATTACCTCGTTTGTCTTCTTTATCTTTTATTTTAACAAGTAATTTTTAAAGTCTGGTATAATATCCAGCACATTTAACAATTAATAGTTAACACCAATTTTTCTTGGAGCAGGAATTCCTGGGAACTCTTTTCTATCTTTAAGGTCTTTCATAACCTCCTCGATAGCACAGTTTAGCTGTTCGTCCTCACCGTTCCACTCTTTGATAGGGTCGTTATCGATTAAGATATCAGGATCTACACCATGATTTTCAACTGTCCAGTCACCTGTTTTAGGGTCGTAGTTAGTGAAGAAAGGAACACGAATATCTGTACCATCCATATAAGGAAGAGGTCCACTGATACCAACGATACCACCCCATGTGCGAGTACCGATAAGTTTACCTAGATTTAGAGCTTTGAAACGCCAAGGGAAAAGGTCACCATCAGAAGCTGAATATTTATTTATCAAACATACTTTAGGACCTGTATGTGTAGCGTCAGGAATTGTACTTATATGTGTAGAACCTCTACGCATTGTTAAGCTATAAGCCTCTCTGCTAAGTCTCTCGATAAGCATAGGAGATACGTTACCACCACCATTTTCACGGTCGTCAATGATAAGACCTTCTTTGTCTAACTGAGGATAGAAGTAACGAGTAAACTCTACAAGCCCCTCAACGCCCATATCTGGAACATAAATGTAACCAATTTTACCGTTAGATGCTTTATTTACTGTTTCGATGTTTTTCTGTACCCAAGCGTTATGGTATAGAGAATATTCGTCAGCAATAGGAAGGATAGTGATGGTGCGCGCACCAGAAGCACTAGCTGTAGTGTTTATAGTAAGCTCTGTAGGAACTTCAGCTTTACCAACTAACAGTTGATACATGTCTTTCACTGAGTTTGTAGGTACTCCATCTATAGCGATGATATAGTTACCTTCTTCAACATTAAGACCTTGTTCTGTTAAAGGAGAACGGTGAGTTTTATCCCATGATACAC
The DNA here is from genome assembly GCA_044433415.1 of Rikenellaceae bacterium. GTDB lineage: Bacteria > Bacteroidota > Bacteroidia > Bacteroidales > Rikenellaceae > JAWXTP01. The sequence continues at coordinate 2,411 of JAWXTP010000065.1, read as the reverse complement.
CTTTAAGGATTTTTTCTAAACGGAAATAACCGCTCTTATCTCTTGAAATTTCAGCACCTAGAAGACCCATAGGTATTTTCTCAGCTCTTACAGTTTCACCAGGGTTTACATAACAGTGACCACATTGAAGTTCACCTATCATCTCACCTATTACATAGTTAAGGTCTAGGCGTGTAGTAACGTAAGGAAGGAATGCTTCATATTTAGCTTTCATAGCTTTCCAGTCTACACCATGCATATTCTCAACATAGAAACCATCTCTAAAGGCGCGCCACGCTTCATCAAAAATCTGAGCCCACTCTTCTTTATAGCTAACAGTGATTTTCATGTTTGATAAATCTACAGCTTTCTCTAGTTGAACTTTACCTTTAGGAATATCTGTAACATAAAGGTCTTCACCTTTTAAGAAGATAGCTTTTTCACCAAAAGCGTACATGCTAGCTTTCTCAGCGATAACAGTTTCTTTTTGGTCTTTAAGGTCAAATACCATAGCGCCTTTTTGGTTGCTATAATACACTTTTTTACCGTCAGAATATACTCCTTGGTAACGACCTGATGCTATAGGAAGCTTCACAATACGGTCTAACATACCTTCAGCATCTATAACTGTAGTGTTTGTTGTATCTGCTTTATCAGCAGGTTGAGCTTCATATAAGAAAGGCGAAGGAGTATCTTTAGAAAGAATAGCCATATAAAGACCTTCCATATTTGTGTAAGCATGGTTCCATTCTGTTCTACTATAGATAGGGTTGAAATCTCTAGCTGAAGAGAAGATGATGTATTTACCGTCTTCACTAAATACTGGAGAACCTGAATCATACCAATCGTCAGTAATAGCCATTTCTTTCTTAGTATCTAGGTTATAAGCATAGATAACTCCAAAAGTGTTGTCAGCTTGACGAGAGTAAGTAATCCATTTGCTATCTGGAGAGAACGCTACACCACGGAACTCACCAAAAGGATTAGTGAAGATAGTTTTCACTTTCTTAGAAGCTACAGTTAATAGGTTCATGCGGTTTTTACGGTCTGTATAGATGATATAAGTACCGTCAGGGCTGAACTCAAAACTACGTATGTAAGTATCACTATTTTTTGTAAGCTGTACAGGGTCTCCACCTTCTACTGATTGAAGATAAATTTCTGTCTCACCTGATTTGTCAGAGATGTAAGCTATGGATTTACCATCTGGACTAAACTGAGCTTCACGGTCGTTAGCACCAGGAGTGCGAGTAACACCTTTTACGGCACCTTTACCTGCTGGTACGTTAAACACCTCACCACGAGCAGTAATAGCGATATTTTTACCATCTTTTGAAAGGCTTACATTTGTGATATAATCAGCACCATCTTTAAATACTGGTCTTTTGTAGATATTATCCGATGCTACAGAGATAGACACTTTCTCAGCTTTCTTAGTGTCAGCATCTAACTTATAGATAGAACCTCCCTGCTCAAAAACGATAGTTTTACCGTTAGCACTAGGGAACTTAACATCATAATCTGTGAAGTTAGTAACTTTTGTAGTTTCTTTAGTTTTTTGGTTGTAAACAAATACATTCATAGTGCGGTCACGGTCAGAGATAAAGAAAATCTCATCACCTATCCACATAGGTACTATGTCTTGTGCAACGTTGTCAGTGATATTTGTAACTGAAGCAGCTGACTCATCATAAATCCAAATATCATCTGCCATACCACCTTTATAGTATTTCCAAGTACGGAATTCACGCATCACACGGTTGTATGCAAGTTGTTTGCCATCAGGCGAATAACTACAAAAACCACCCTCAGGAAGAGGAACTACTTGAGAAAGACCGCCTTCTTTATCTACAGTGTATAACTTACCTGAGAAACCACTGCTGATACGATTACGATATACGATGTTCTCACCATCAGGAGACCATCCCATTACGATATTGTTAGGTCCCATACGGTCACCTATATCGTCACGTGCATTTGTAGGAGTGTAAGTTAAACGTAAAGGTTCACCACCTGTTGAAGGGATAGTATATACCTCTGTGTTGCCATCGTACTGCGCTGTGAAAGCGATAGTTTTTCCGTCTGGAGAATAACGAGGGAACATTTCATAACCTACATGCGATGTTAATTTCATAGCATTACCACCCGATGTAGGAACTTTATACAAATCACCAGCATAAGAGAAAACAATCTCTTCACCATTAGTTGCTGGGAAACGTAATAGTTTTGTTTCTTCTGCGGCATTAACACATTGAGAAGCTCCAATAAGTGCAACGAATGCCATACAAAGTTTTTTTACCATACTTTATTTATTTAATAGCTGAATTCAACCTGCAAATGCAACTGAATTCATATTAATAATTTGTTTAAATTTTTCATTTGGTGTGAGGTATCCGAGTCTTTTACGAGGACGATTATTTAGCTTGTTTTCA
>JAWXTP010000064.1:0-15871 GCA_044433415.1 Rikenellaceae bacterium | reverse complement strand
CAAGTATGTATAATACTTGGTTGCCATAGTTAGAAAGAGATTTTGTACCACGTAAGATGATACGAGTGTCGCCACCAGCTCCTACAGAAGAAGAGTTGATTTGCGCACCAGCTACTTTTCCAATCAAAGAGCTAGTGAAGTTTGTTTGTTTTACTTTGTTAACGTCAGATGCATCTAGACTTTGTACATCATAGCTTAATTTTTCTTTATCTGTAGTTATACCTAATGCTGTAGTAACATCATTTTGAGCATAAGCAGAAAAGTTCAAGCTAACCAAAGCTAGTGCAATTAGAACACTTCGTTTTATTCTAGTCATAGGGACTTTATTTTACTGAATTTAATTTTAGTTGGTAATTAAATTCTGATTGATAAATTGTTTAAATTTAATTAATTTGAGTTATCCTTTTAAAGGACGTTTTTTTGTAGGTTTTAATTCATTTAATTTTGGTTTTTGGTTTTTGGTTTTTTGGTTTCTTGTAGGGACAAGCCTACTAAATTTGGTTTTCTTTCATTCATTTTTTTGATTCTTCTAGCCCAGGGAATATTGTTATTGTTAATAAATTACAATGTAGTGCATACTGTTAATTGAAATAATTTTAGGGAGGCTTGTCCTAAAATTAAAATTACGCATTACACTGAGTTTTATGTCAATAGTAGTCACACTACATACAGATAATGTAAATAATAAGATATACTTACTAATTACAGTTGTTCACATCTAATGTAAAATTAGATGTATAAACATAGCTCCAAAAGGCGATTAATAATTCTTTTAATTGAAATCTTTAAGAATTTCAAAATCAGAACTATTATTCCCCTATTTTTAAATATTTCCCCGTGATTTATGAATATTCAAGTTGTGTAGATTCCCCTGGTTTATGAATATTCATCAATATATAGATAAATTTTGATAGACTTAATAAAAGTTTCAAAATTCCACCCAAAGGTATGAAATTAATTTTAAATTGCAAAATAATTTGCGAAAAATGTATTTTTTATAAATATATTTCAGTGTAAATTAAGATATATAAAACAAAGCTACTCTATCCTTATTAGTAAGAATAGAGTAGCTTTGGTGATTTTTTTTATAATGTAAACTTGTAAAATTCACTAAAGGGGACTTCTAAAACGTTAAAATCCAATTATTAGAACTCCCCTAAATTACAAGGTGAGATTAGTTAGAGCCACCGCCCAATGCTTTATACAAGTTGATTTGAGCAATAGCGTTTGCATAGCGAATAGACGTGTAGTCTAATTGTGCTGCAAGGTAGCTATTTTGAGCAGAAAGAATATCTAAGTAAGTTACTCTACCGCTATTCATAAGGTCACGTGAAATAGATACTGCTGATTCTAATCTCGAAACTTGTTCTTCGCTAATAATTTCTTTCTTCTGTGAAGTTTCTATTTCGATAAGAGCATCGTTTACTTCTTTACCTGCTGTTAATAAACTTTTTTCGAACATAATAAGTTGTTGTTCATATCTGTCCTTAGCATTTTCAAGGTTTGCGCGGTTAACATTTGCCATAAATAATGGCTGAGTTACAGAACCTAATGCAGATAACACCCAATCCGCAGGATCAAGTATAGCACTAGCGTAGTTAGTCCAACCTATACTTCCCGAAAGGCTGATAGAAGGGTACAAAGAAGAACGTGCATAAGATACTCCATAGAAACTTTGAGAAAGAAGCATTTCTGAATAGCGTACATCTGGTCTATTAGAAAGAGCTTGTAAAGAAATACTTTCTTTTACAGGAGTAGAGTAGGTTATAGCATTATTGCGCTCTAAGTGCTGAGGAGTGCGGTTAAGTAATAAACATAGACTATTTTCTAATAGAGAGATATTTTTTTCTATATCTTTAATAGTAAGTTCAAAACTTTTCATGCTAGCTGTTGTTTGCTCTATAGAAAGTTGACTTTGCATACCTACCTCTTTAAGGCTTTCTTGAGCGCTTAATGTTTCGCGTATTATAGATAAACTATTATTTGAAATACGAAGCTGCTCATCAGCTAATATAAGAGCATAGTAGTTTGTCGCTACAGCTGTTATAAGTTGAGTTTCTACCAAACGAACTTGCTCTCGTGTTTGTGCAACAACAGAGATAGCTTGATGTTTAGTGTTGTATTTACGACCAAAAAGATCTAATTCCCAACTAGCACTAAGAGGGAAGTTATAAGTTTTTAGTGTACTACCTGCTACAGAATAAGCTGAGCCTTCAGCAGAAATAGCTATAGAAGGCAGGTAAGCTAACTTAGCATTTTTTAGTCCACGTTCAGCTTGATCTATATTTAGTCTTGTTACTTGAAGGTCGCTATTAGACTCCAATGCTATAGTTATATACTCTTTTAGTTTAGCATCTGTGAAATATTCCGACCATGCAGGTAGGGCTACTAATGCTGAGTCAGGTAAATCAACACTTGCACCAGCTAGGTCTTCAGTATCAATCTCAGGAGATTGATACTTAGTATATAACCCACAACTGCTTATGCTAAAGGAGATAGCTGCAATTATAATATATTTTATACTTCTCATTATTTTTGTTCTTGTTTTTTTAGTTGTTTTTGTTTAGTATATTCCTCTACGGCTTTAATTTCAGCTATAATCATAGGGTCTGTAGGGTCATTAAATTCTGTGATAGGTTTAAACTTCTCTTGGATAGTTTGGAAAATCACAAATAATGCAGGAACGATAAATAATAAAGCTAGAGTACCGATAATCATACCACCTACAGCACCTGATCCGATAGTTCTGTTACCGTTAGCACCTACACCACTAGCAAACATCAAAGGAATCATACCAAAAATCATAGTTAACGCAGTCATAAGAATAGGACGCATACGAACCTTAGCTGAGAAGAAGGCTGATTGCTTAATACTCATACCACTGTTACGACACTGAGTAGCATATTCTGTTAATAGGATGGCTGTTTTCGAAAGAAGACCAATAAGCATGATAAGACCTACTTGAAGGTAAATATTATTTTCAAGTCCCATCATTTTAGCAAATAAGAAACTACCTAGCAGACCAAAAGGTACAGAAAGTATTACAGCTAAAGGAATAAAGTAGCTTTCGTATAACATGCTCATAAGCACAAAGATAAACATAAAACAGATAGCAAATACTATCATTGTAGTATCTCCACCTTGTTCTTCTTCACGAGTCATACCACTAAAGTCTATACCATAACCACGAGGCATTTCATCTGCAACTTCTTTAATAGCGTTAATAGCATCACCCGAACTATATCCAGGAGCAATAGCACCATTCACACCTATACTTGGGTACATGTTAAAACGGTTAAGTTCTACAGGGTCATATACTTTTGTAAGAGTTACAAATTGTGATACAGGAGCCATTTCTGTTCCTATACGTACGTATACATCATCTAGTGTGCTTAAGTCTTTACGAGCAGAATCTTCTGCTTGTATCATAACACGATAAACTTTTGAGAAACGGTTAAAGTTAGATGCATAAAGGCTACCATAATATCCACTGATAACAGAAAGCACCTCTTTAGGTGAAACGCCAGCTCTTTTACATTTTACAGCATCTACATCTACTACATATTGAGGATAGCTAATGTTGTAACTACTGTAGGCCATAGCGATTTCTGGTCTAGCGTTAAGTTTAGCTAAATAGTCTTGTGTAACAGCGTAAAATTCTTGAATATCGCTACCTAGTTTATTTTGAGTGTGGAATTCAAAACCACCACCTTCACCATATCCAGGAATCATACCTGGTGCAAGAACAAACAGACGAGCCGTTTTGATGTGTGCTGTACGAGCATATATCTCAGCCATTACAGCTTCTACAGAATTTTCAGCCTCAGGTCTTTCGTCCCAGTGTTTTAGGTTAATAAAGAAAGTAGCTGCATTACTTGATCGGCCAGAAATTAAACCAAAACCTGCTACACGAGCACACACCTTAAATTCAGGTATATCTTTTATAGCTTCAAATACTTCGTTTACAGATTTCTCAGTTTCGTCACTTGTCATACCTTGCGATGTAGAAACATCTATGTATAACATAGCAGTATCTTCGTTAGGCACGAAACCTTGTTTGGTAGTTGCCATCATATAACCTAAAAGCGCTAAGCTAGCTAGGATAACAAAAGAAACTAAAATTTTACGACGTATAAAGAACATAGCTCCTTTAGTATAGCGCTTAAGCATAGCATTATAACTAGTGTTATATGCTTTACGCACGCGTGCAGCGACTTTACTACCTTCTCCTTCTTCAGGATTAGGTTTAAGTAATATAGCACAAAGAGCAGGAGAAAGAGTAAGTGAATTAATAAAAGAAATACCTACAGCTACTGCCATTGTTAGACCAAACTGAGTGTAGAATACTCCTGTAGTACCGCCCATGAATGACACAGGGATAAATACAGCCATAAACACTAAAGTAGTTGTGAAAAGAGCAGCTATAAGACCTTGCATAGCATCTACAGTTGCTTTATAAGGTGACTTGTAGCCACTGTCAAAACGAGCTTGCACTGCTTCTACTACTACAATAGCATTATCCACCACAGTACCAATTACGAGCACCAGAGCAAAAAGAGTTAACAAGTTAAGAGAGAAACCTGCAACCATTAAGAAAGCAAAAGTACCGATAAGAGAGATTATGATACAAATTGTAGGAATAAGTGTTGCTCGGAAGTCTTGTAAGAAGAAATACACAACAATAAACACAAGAATAATTGCCAAAATAAGAGAAATGACAACAGCTTCAATAGATGCGAAAAGGAAGTCATTTGTGTTTTGGAATGTAATTATCTCAATATCAGGAGGTAATTGTTTTTCGAGCTCAGCTAAAAGTTTGTCTATATTAAGGTTAATAGCAGTAGCATTAGAGCCTGCTGTTTGGTTTATCTTTGCAGGGACACCATTCATACCATTAATATTCGAGTTAAAGAAATAGCTATCGCGCCCTAGTTCTATGCGTGCAACATCTTTAAGTCGTAGTACTTCACCATCAGGAAGTGCCTGAATCACAAGCTCCTCAAATTCTTCTATACTTTGTTTACGTCCAGAATACTTCATTGTATACTGGAAAGTTTGACCAGAATATTCACCAAATGTGCCAGTAGCAATTTCTATATTTTGCTCAGCTAATACAGCAGATATATCTGAAGGCATAAGTTTATATTGATTCATAACCTTAGGGTCTAACCATATACGTACGCTGTAATCAGAACCAAAAACAGTAACAGCAGCAACACCTTGAATACGTTGTATTTCAGGGCGTATGTTGATGGACATGTAGTTAGAAAGGAAGTTCTCGTCATAAGTGCCGTTAGGGCTAACAAGAGCTACTAAACGTAAAGTACCTGGTTGTTCTTTCTGTGTTGTTACACCGATTTGAGTAACTTCGGCAGGAAGAGTTCCCGAACCTATGGATACTCTATTTTGTACGTTTACAGCGGCCATATCGGCATTAGTACCTTGGTTGAAATATACAGTAATTTCCACATCACCGCTATTACTAGCAGATGAAGTCATGTACATCATATTTTCTACACCATTGATAGCTTCTTCAAGAGGTGCGATAACACTATTTTGTATTGCATCGGCACTCGCACCTGGATATGATGTTGAAACTTTTACTGCTGGAGGTGCAATATTAGGATACTGTTCAATAGGTAGCGAAACCAATGAGATAAGGCCAAATATTACGATAAATATTGATATACCTATCGAAAATATTGGACGATCTATAAAAGTTTTTATATTCATTATTATACTCCTTTGTCTGTTTATTAACGTTTTATTGTTTTATAGGTGTACCTTCACGTACTAAACCTGCACCCTCAGCAACGATGATATCACCAACTGAAAGACCACTGTTTACTATATATTCACTACTATTCGATGACGACGCAATTTCTATAGGTGTAGATTTTGTTACACCATCAACAATTTTATATGCAAAAGTTTTGTTTTGAATTTCAATAGTTGCAGATTTAGGAATTACAATAGTAGAATTGTATGTTTTAGGTATGATAACATTACCAGCACCACCACTAATTAGACGTTGTTGCGCGTTAGGGAAAACAGCTCTCATACTTACAGCACCTGTAGTATTATCTATAACACCACTAATACTTTCAAGTTTACCTTTTTCAGCGTAAGTAGTACCGTTTATTAGTTGTAATTCTATCTCAGGCATGTGTACTATAACACTGTCAAGTGCACCATATTCATCTACAAGGTCAAGCACCTGTTTTTCGTTCATAGAGAAGTACACGTACATTTCTGAGTTGTCAGACACTGTAGTAAGTGCTTGAGGTAGAGATGCAGATACTAATGTTCCTTGTCTGTAAGGTAATTTGCCAACAACACCATTTGAAGGGCTTTTAATTACCGTGAAGTCAAGGTTAACTTTAGCACTTAACTCCTGAGCTTTAGCAAGGCTTACTAGCGCTAAAGCTCAAGTAAGAGCATTTTCAAAAGATTGAAGTTCAGCATCTGATGTGATTTTCTTTTTGTTAAGAAGTAGAGAGTTGTCATAGTTTAGTTGAGCTGTTGCAACACCTGCTTTTGCCACTTTAACAGTTGCTTTTGCCGCTTCGTAAGCTGCTTTATAAGGAGCTTGCTCTATCACGAAAAGAACATCACCTTTTTTTACTTTGTCACCTTCCATAACTTTGATTTGAGATAGGTAACCTCCAACCTGAGGAAGAATATCAATGTCTTGCTTACCTCTAATAGCTGCCGAATAGCTACTTGACAAAGAAATATCACTATTGCTAATAGTTAGTAGTTTGTAAGTTGCAGCTTCTTGTACATGTTCTTCTGTACCTTTACAACTTGTTGCAACAACCAGTGTTGCAAATAAAGCTGTAATTGCTAAATTTGATTTTTTCATTCTAAATTTTCTAATATTTTATATTTGTTTTCCTTTTCTTTTAGGGGAGTTCTAATAATTGGTTTTATTCGATTTTAGATTTGGATTTTTATAAATACAGGCGTGGTGGTTCCCACGGCGTATTTGTAAAAATTCAAAGATGAAATTTATAAATCTAAAAGCGTTAAAATCCAATTTTTAGAAGTTCCCTTTAGTACAAAGATATATATAATATCCTACCATTATACACCAACGCGTAAAAATAAAACGAGTTGAGGTGTCTTTTTGTTGTGTCACACAGTAGAAAATGTGTGATTTTACGTTTAAATAATAAAATACAAAGATAATGAGATTATATTGAAAAGAACCTATCTATTTTATGAGTATAATGTTCTAAAAGTCGAAAAATTTATGTATCTTTGGTTCTTTAAATTTAATAACACTCGAGACTATGGAAAGATTTAGTATTGCTAATATGTCAATTGAGCGAATAAAAGAGTCAGCTGAAAGTTATCTTGTTTTTGAACAAGATGTACTGATATGCATACTCTCAGGTGAGCATGCTTTTGAATTTCCAATTCGTGCAGAGCAGGGAGTAATTGTATGTACTGAGGGAGAAGCTGAGTTGAGCATAAATAATAAAATACATAAATTATCTAAAGGAGTCATGATGTTTAATTTTCCTGTAAATGTGCTCCAGTCTAAATATAGATCGTCTGATTTTAAGGCTAAAGTAATCTTTTTTTCTGAGGAGTTTTCAAAATCGACTTTAGCAACTTTGAAATATGTGACAGCTAATATCGTGCGATTTAAACGTAACCCTTGTGTAAATTTGAGCCCTTTAGCTATAGATATGTTTGATAGGTATTTTGACTTGCTTACTTTTGTTATGAAAAATGATATAGGAGGGCGAAAAAAAGATAGTTTATCTTCTTTAATGATGTCATTATCAGCAAGTATTGATAGCGAAATGGAAAAGTATTATAAAGAAGAAGATACTAATGAAGTCAACTCACGAAGTAATCAAATTTTTTATGACTTTATGACTCTACTTAATGAAAATTATATGAAAGAGAGAAGAGTATCTTTCTATGCTGAAAAATTTTATCTTACTCCCAAGTATTTTTCGTCAATAATTAAGCAAGCGAGTTTACGTAGTGCATCAGAATGGATAGATGAAATTGTAATGATAGAGTCTCAGTCATTGTTGAGGTATACTAACCTATCTATTCAAGAGGTGTCAGATAGGCTAAACTTTCCTAACTCATCGTTTTTTGGTAAATATTTTAAACAGCATTCTGGTAGTTCTCCTGGTCAGTACAGGAAAAGATGGACAATAAATAAAGGGGAGGTTTAATTACTCCCCCCCTCTTAAATATCTAGAATATTTAAACTATAATCTCTATTGTCAAAAGTTAACAAACGACCTGAGAGTGTTTCACCATAACCTATAGCAATTTTAAATGCTTCATTTGCTTGTATAGCCCCTATAATTGCAGGAGTTGTAGCCATAACTGCTGGTGGTTTTGATGCAGGTTTAGCCATATCCTCAGGGAAAAGGTCACTGTAGCTACCTGCTTCTTTGTGATGAAATACTGAAACCTGCCCTAGGAAACCACTGATAGCTCCATATATGTAAGGTTTGTTAAACTTTTTGGCTGCACGGTCTATAATATATCTTGTTTCCATATTGTCACAGCCGTCAATTATTATATCGTAATTTTCTAGTAGTTTCTCAGCTAGAGCATCATCAAACCGACAATTATAGCTGTCAATTTTAATGTTGTTATTCATTTTGCTAAGTCTTCGTACCGCACATTCAACTTTTGGAAGACCTATATCTTCGGTAGTGTAGAGCGTTTGACGAGGTAGATTACTAAGACTTACAACATCGTAGTCTATTATGCCTATTCTTCCAAATCCAGCAGAAGTTAATAGAGTCGCAATAGGAGAACCTAAACCACCCACACCAACAATAAGAGCAGAGGAGTTAGATAAACGCAGTTGACCTTGCTCACCTAACTCTTCAAGTGCTATTTGTCTTAAATATCTTTCTTTTTGGTTTTCTGTTAACATTTTCTGATTAAATCAAGAGATGTATCCCAATCTTTCCAAACGGCTTCACGACCCACCTTTTTAAGTGCAGAAACAACTTCCATAGCAGAGCGTTCATCGCTTACATGGAATTGTTCAAGAGCTTGAGGGTAAGTGTAATATCCACCAGGTTCTGTTCTGCTTTCAGCACTCATAGTAGTAACGCCTAGAGGAGCGATGTTGTCTCTAAATTCGGCTGTCTCTCTAGTAGAAAGAGAAAGGTCTACATCATGGTCAAAAATACGTGTTGCAAAAAGTAGCTGAGCAAATTCGCGGTCACTAATTACAACGTTTGGTTGGAATCCTCCATTTTCTGAAGGTCTCATTCTAGGGTAGTTAACACTATACTTAGTACGCCAATAGTTTTTTTGAAGGTAACGTAGGTGGCGCATCATCATAGTAGCATCTACTCTCCAATCTTCCAAACCTATCAATATTCCCATGCCTATTTTGTGTACTCCTGCTTGTCCCATTCTGTCAAAGCCATTTACGCGCCATTCGAAATTACTTTTCATACCTCTAGGGTGGTAAATGTTGTAATTCTCACGGTTGTAGGTTTCTTGGAAACAGATAACTCCATTAAGTCCATGTTCAGTAAGAGTCTTATATTCTTCGGCAGCAAGAGGCATAACCTCTAATTGTAGGTTGCTAAAGTATTTTTTTGCTATATCAAGAGCTCCACTAAGGTATTCAACACCTGCTTTATGAGGGTTTTCCCCTGTAACCATAAGTAAGTTGTCAAAAGGTCCTAGCTTTTTAATGGCTTTAAACTCGTTTTCCATTTCAGCTTCTGTAAGTATGGTTCTTTTCATCTTATTAGAGATGTGGAACCCACAGTAAACACAGCTGTTTGTACATGAGTTTGTAAGGTATAGAGGTACGAAAAGAGAAATAGTTTTTCCGTAACGTTCCATAGTGTATCGCTGACTTAGAGCTGCCATTTGTTCAATAAAAGGAGCCGCCGCAGGCGATATAAGAGTCATAAAATCAGCTTCTGTAAGGTTTCCTCTTTTTGCGAGAACACGTTTTACGTCAGCTTCTGTTGAACTCATTATTTGGTCGTGAGTATCTTCCCACGAAAATTGTTTTAAATATTCACTAAACATAGTTTATTCTAATACCTAATCATTAAGAAAAGCAGTAAGTGGAGAGGTCGCTTGTGCTGTGAATTGTTCAGCAGCAACGCCCGATTCGTAAGCCATACGACCTGCACGAACGGCCATATCAAATGCTTGTGCCATAGCTACAGGGTCACCAGCAACTGCAATAGCAGTATTTACCAGTACGGCATCTGCTCCCATTTCCATAGCAGCAGCAGCATGACTAGGTGCACCAATACCAGCATCTACAACTACAGGAACATTAGATTGGTCTATTATAATTTCTAGAAAATCTTTAGTGATAAGACCTCTATTAGTGCCTATAGGAGCTCCTAAAGGCATAACAGCTGCTGCACCCACTTCTTCTAGTCTTTTACAAACAACAGGGTCAGCAGGACAGTAAGGTAGTACTACAAAGCCCATTTTAGCTAATTCTTCAGTAGCTTTTAGTGTTTCTATAGGGTCAGGTAGTAAGTGTCTAGGGTCTGGATGTATCTCTAGTTTTAGAAAATTTGTGTTAAATGCTTCACGTGTTAACTGAGCTGCAAATATTGCTTCTTCAGCATTACGAGCACCCGATGTATTAGGTAGCAAGCGTATGCCGTCTATTGTAATATGTTGCAACATATCATCCTCACTATTGTTGGTATCAATTCTTTTGATTGCCATAGTCACCATTTCACAATGAGAAGCCTCTATTGAGCGGCGCATTAACTCATTTGATGGGAACTTTCCTGTACCTAGGAATAAGCGCGAATTAAATTCAACGCCTCCTATTATTAACTTTTTCATAAGTTTTATATTTTTCTTCTATCATATTATAGTCAAATATATGTATACTATTTCTATGACATGATTATTTTCTATAACTTGTATTTGTGATTAACCTCCAAAAACCGCAGATACAATAACTATTTTATCATTTTCTACAATAGGAGTTTCAGCCCACGATTTACGTGCTATAACTTTATTATTTATACCTATTGCTACACCTTTTGTTTCTATTTTAAGCTCCTCTATCAGTTGTTGTAAAGTCTGAGCAGCTACAGTATGTTGCTGGTTGTTAAGAATAATATTAATCATAATACTAGTTTAATTATTAACTTATCATTGTGTACTAAAAAAGATAAAGAGTACAAAATATTTGTCTTCTTTATCTTTCTTTAAGAAAGCACTTGTATTGTGCAGATAGAACGAATAGTGTTACCTAACACTAATAAAACAGAGGTTTAGACCTATTCTTATTTGCCTATTCACATCTAACGCATAGGCGCAAATGTATGAAAAAAATTAGAACAATGCAAGAGCTATTTGTTGAATATTGTTTGTTTTACTCATAGTATAGAAATGTAATACAGGAACACCTGCTGCCATAAGTTCCCTACCTTGAGCTATCGACCATTCTATACCTATCTCTCTTATTGCAGATGGATTATCACGATGTTTAGTAACTTCACTCACTAATTCATCTGGAATAGTTGTGCTAAAGGTCTCAGGTAAAACAGTTAACTGCCTAAAAGTAGAAAGAGGTTTTAGCCCTGGTACAATAGGTACAGTAATCCCTGCTTCACGACAACGTTTCACGAAATCAAAATATTTAGCGTTGTCATAGAAAAGCTGAGTCACTACATATTGAGCTCCTGCATCTATTTTAGCTTTTAGGTGAGCTATGTCGGTGTCTATACTTTTTGCCGCAAAATGTTTCTCAGGATATCCAGCAACACCTATAGAGAATTGTGATTTGTGATGTTCTTCGCTTTCAGAATCTATATATTCACCCTTATTCATGGCTGTAATTTGCTTTACAAGACCTAGGGAGTGAGCATGCCCTTGTTGGTGAGGCATAAAGAACCTTTCGTTTTGAGACCTGTCTCCTTGTAGAGCTAACACGTTATGTATACCTAGGAAGTCCATATCTATAAGGGCATCTTCTATGTCGTATTTTGAAAGACCTCCACATATAAGATGGGGTACTGTTGGTACTTTATATCTTCTAGTCAATGCCGCAGATACCCCTACAGTGCCAGGACGACGACGTACAATATGCCAATCTATACTTCCATCTTCTGTCACTCTTTTTTTTATGCTTTCACGGTGGAAGGTGATGTTTATATATGCAGGGTCAAACGCCATAAGAGGATCTATAGCATTGTAAATTTGTGTTAACCCTGCCCCTTTCAAAGGAGGTAGTAATTCAAAGGCAAAGCGTGTTTTCTTTTCGGCTATTGCTTGGTTTAATATATCTATAACTTGCATTTTCTTAATTGTTGGTTTGTAAATTTGTTAAAGAAGCTACCTAAATATTACGAGGTATAAGTTTCTTAACTTGTTCTGTACTTATGCCTCTTCGCTTAGCGTAATCCTGTATTTGTTCGTCGTCTATGATACCTACAGAGAAGTAATTTCCATGCGAAAGCATAATGCCACATAATGATTCCGCAGGAGCTATCATATAACTATCCAGTAAAGTCATTTGTGTAGAGTTCTCCACATCAAGAAGTTCAAATATCTCTTTTTTAAGAGAGTGGTCAGGACAAGAAGGATAACCAAAAGCCATTCTCACACCTTGATATCTATCTCTTATTATATCTTGAGTAGAAAGTAGCGCTCCTGTTTCATAAGCCCACAACTCACGTCTTATAACGCTATGTACGTGTTGAGCAAATGCTTCTGTTAGCCTGTCTGCTAGCAGTTTTGCTAACATAGCGCTATAGTCGTCTCCCTGTGCTTTAAAGTCTTCTATTAGCTTATTAAGTCCTACACCTGCCGTAAGAGCAAAACATCCTATATAGTCGTTCTCTTTAGCTACCATATCAGCAATAGAAGTATTCTTTTCTCCTTTGGTTTGATTTCTTAGCATAGCAAGACGAGTTTCCTTACCGTCTTCTGATGTTACTATCACATCGTCACCTTCGCTTCTTGCAGGAAGAATAGCTACCACACCTTGAAGTTGCAAACTGTTGTTAGTTTGTATGTTTGCTAAAAGAGCTTTTGCATCTGCTAATAGTTTATGAGCTTCATTTCCGTATTTTTCACTACTTAATATCTCAGGGTAGCGACCTTTAAGTCCCCATGATGCAAAAAAGAAACTCCAATCTATAAGTTCTTCTAGGTCAGCTATGTTGTAATTGTCATAAACTATACGACCAGTAGTTTTCGGTTTCTTAGTTTCTGATTCAGCAATTGTTATATTTTCTTTTCTTACTTCCTCTAAAGGACGTGAAGAACGTCTTTTTAGTGTAGCTTCATAGTCAACACAAATTTGTTGTTGTTTTGCTTTTACCTCTTTTATGTATTCGGCTTTATCAGCTCCTAGTAGTTGAGATAGTATTTTAGGATTTTCACTAGCGTTGTTAGCATGTATGATAACCCCTGAATAATGGGGAGCTATTTTTACTGCTGTATGTATAGCTGATGTTGTTGCACCGCCTATGATGATAGGTATTTGTAAACCTCGTTTTTCGCATTCTTCCGCCACACGTATCATTTCTTCTAGTGAAGGAGTAATAAGCCCACTTAGACATATCACGTCAGCACCCCAGTTTACAGCTTCATCTACTATCTTTAGAGTTTCTACCATAACACCCAAGTCGTGCATCTCATAACCATTACAAGCCATTACTACAGACACTATGTTCTTCCCTATATCGTGTACATCGCCTTTTACTGTTGCAATTACAACTTTTCCAGCACCTTCACGAGTGCCTTCATTCTTGAGAGCCTCAATGTATGGAGTTAACACGCCTACAGCTTGTTTCATGACACGCGCTGTTTTGACAACCTGAGGTAAGAACATCTTTCCTTCTCCAAAAAGTTTACCTACATGTTCCATAGCAGGCATAAGGAGTTTATCTATCACTTGCATAGGAGCCCCAAGAGAGTTATACCCCTCTAATGTGTCTTCTTCTATGTATTCTATTACCCCTTTTGTCATAGCATGTTTAATACGCTCCTCTAGGGGTAGAGCACGCCATTCGTTATGTAGTAATTCAGGGGTTTTAGTAACGCCTTTTTGTTTTATATTTTGAGCAAACTCTATAAGTGTTTCTGCTGCATCTGCCTTACGACACAGGATAACATCTTCAATTTTCTCTAAGAGTTCAGCATCTATCTCGTCATATATTTGTAGCATCTGAGCATTCACAATAGCCATATCCATACCTGCTTCTATAGCGTGATATAGGAATACAGAATGCATAGCTTCTCTAATTGTGTTGTTACCTCTAAATGCAAAAGAAAGATTACTTACGCCCCCAGATACTTTAGCATTAGGAAGGTTAGTCTTTATCCAACGTGTGGCATCTATAAATGCTTTTCCGTAGTTGTCATGAGCTTCTATGCCTGTTGCTACAGCTAGTACATTAGGGTCGAAAATTATATCTTCGCTAGGGAAGCCGTTCTTTGTAAGTAAAGTATAAGCTCTTTCAGCTATTTCAATCTTACGTTCATAAGTATCTGCTTGACCTTTTTCGTCAAAAAGCATTACTACAGCGGCAGCACCCATCCTATGTATCTCTGAGGCTTTTGTTAGGAAACTTTCTTCCCCCTCTTTTAGAGAAATAGAGTTTACTATACTTTTCCCTTGTGATACTTTCAGTCCTATTGTTAATACCTCCCAGTTTGAGGAGTCTATCATTGTAGGTACACGAGCGATTTCTGGTTCAGAAGCCATAAGGCATAAAAAATGACTCATTGCCTCTTTGCCGTCTATCATTCCATCATCCATGCAGATATCAACTATCTGAGCTCCTGCATCTACTTGAGCTCTCACAACTGTTAATGCTTCGTCATATTTGCCTTCACGTATAAGACGAGCAAATTTTGCTGAACCTGCAACATTTCCTCTTTCGCCTATATTTATGAAGTTGGTTTCAGGAGCTATCTTTAGGGGTTCTAATCCACTAAGTGTTGTGACTGTTTGAATAGCTGGCATTTTGCGAGGAGGGTATTTATCTACAAGTTCTCTAAGTAGGGCTATATGTTGAGGAGTTGTTCCACAGCATCCCCCCACTATATTTATCACTCCCGAACGTAAATATTCCTCTATATCGTTAGCAAACATCTCAGGGGTTTCATCATAACCACCCATAATATTAGGAAGTCCAGCATTAGGGTAGGCTGAGACAAAACAATCTGCTATTGCTGCTAGTTGTTTTAGGTAAGGTAACATCTGTTTAGCACCAAAGGCACAGTTGAAACCTATAGATATCATATTAGCATGAGACATAGAAGCATAAAAAGCCTCTAAGGTTTGACCTGAAAGTGTACGTACACTAGCATCTGTTATAGTCCCAGAAATTAGTGTAGGGATTTCTATATTCTTTAGTTTATTTACTTCGCCTATAGCATAAATAGCAGCCTTAGCATTAAGAGTATCAAATACTGTTTCAAGGATGATAAGGTCAGCACCACCATCAAGTAGACCTTCTACCTGAGTTTGGTAAGCCTTAACTAAGTCATCGAAAGTCACTTCACGAGATGCAGGATTTGACACATCTGCTGACATTGACGAGGTGCGATTTGTAGGTCCTAGTGAACCTGCTACATAACGTTTACGTGATGAATCTGTAAGCAAGGTTTTATCTACAGTACGTCTTAATATTTCTGCTGAGCATTTTGATATTTCGTAAGCATAACTCTCTAGTCCATAGTCTGCAAGTGATATGGCATTAGCATTAAAACTATTAGTTGTAACTATATCAGCTCCTGCATCTAGATACTTCTCCGTAAGCTCACTAATAATATCAGGGCGTGTTATCACTAATATATCATTACAGCCTTTAAGCTCAGTATGCCAAGAAGCAAATCTCTCACCTCTAAAGTCGCTTTCTGT
>JAWXTP010000063.1:0-16062 GCA_044433415.1 Rikenellaceae bacterium | reverse complement strand
TCCAAATTTTTCGCACAAATCCTACATATATACATATATATATACATATATATATATATATATATAACTGAATATCAATACATTATTTTTTTAAAAATTATTTCTAATAGTCCAATCCGAACTACTAATAAAGATTATAAGTTAGGATTATAAGACTCTCTTCATTCTCAAAAAACGCACCAAGGGTTATAAAGAGAACAAAACCAAGCTTACTTTAGGCGATATGTTCACTCGTTATGAAGAGCTTCAAGAATTGATAAAAGTGATAAATAAATACGGTAATTCTGCTAATTTTAAGTTATACTAGTAGTTTGATACCGTTGATGCTAAGGGTGTAGCACATCAAGGTCGTGGTCGTGAATCACTTATTTTCGAAAAACTTAACGGTGTTTGGAAATTGGTACACGTGCATTATTCTCCTATGCCTTTGTAGTAAGGTTTTAGGTGATAGGTGTTAGGTGTTAGGTGTTAGGTTATAGGGCGACAAGCGACTAAATATTGCTTGTCGCCCTACAAGTTAACACCTAAAAACAAACTAATTCAAATACTCACTATTAGCTAAAGTGTACTGATAACCTAGGCGTTTTAGTTCTATAGTTACCCCTAATTTAAAGAATACTTTAACCGCGCGAGTAAACAGATAAAAGGCTTCACTACTCATAGGCTGTACAGCTTCTTTTCGCATCATGCTATTAGTCATCTGAGCACAGCTTCTAAGTGTGTTTTCCATCTTCTGAGCTTCTTCACCCTCTAATGAAAGACCTAAGATGTCCTCTACTATATATTCATCCATAGCATCATAAGTACGTGGTTCAGAGATTACTTTATAGATATTAGCTACCTCACTGTACTTGCTCCAATCAGTATCCCATATAGAAGCCATTGCAGCACCAAAATACCCTGCCCATGCTATGGCAACTGTAGGATAATCATTAAAATTAGGAATTGCATCTATCATATACTCAGGTGCTACTTCTTCCCATTTCTCATCCAATTCTTCTATCTTCATCAAAATAGAATCTATAGCTCCTTCAGAAACACAATACTCAACTAAAGACTCTGTTAACCTTTGCTCAAAAGCATCATAATATTCATTATTTTCCATTATATATCTCTTTTTTCGTATAATTGATTTCTTAACTGCGGAACATACCCCGCTTCTTTTATTATTTGTTGCATCCTCTCTGCATCTACTATATTTTTTACTCCCGTAGATGAAACCACATTCTCCTCTATCATAATAGACCCTAAGTCATTAGCTCCACAATCTAGGGCGCGCTTAGCTATATCAACACCTAGAGTTAGGTATGAGGCCTGTACATTCTTTATATTTGTTAGCATGATACGTGAAATGGCTGTTATACGAAGGTGATCTTCAACAGTTATAGCTTCACATAATCTAGGATGATTCTCTAGTCTAGTACCTTTAATACACATAGGCCAAGGAATAAACGCTAAGAACCCATTTTGACTATCCTTCTTTTGCGCTTGTAGCTCTCTAATTTTTACTAAATGATCTATCCTATTACGTGGCAAGTCAATGTGACCATAAACCATAGTAGCACTCGTTGTTAAGCCTAAATCCCATGCTTCCTTCATAACACGAAGCCAATCTTCTGCATTACATTTCATAGGGGATAGCTCCCTTCTAATCTTTGAATCTAGAATTTCTGCTCCTGCTCCTGGCAATGAATCTAAACCTGCATCTATAAGCCTTTGTAAGGTTTCTTTAGTAGTTAACGAACTTATCCTTGCTATATGAAATACCTCTGGTGCCCCAAGTGCATGCAGTCTTATCTGGGGAAACTCAGCTTTTAATGCTCTAAACAACTCCTCATAATAAAAAATATCTAGCTTAGGATGCATACCCCCTTGCAATAATAGCTGATCACCATTCTTAAGTATCATCTCCTCTATTTTCTGACGATATTCCTCTATAGAGGTAAGATAAGACCTGTCTTTATCTGCTAATCGGCAATGGAAGTTACAGAATTTACAACTACCTATACACACATTTGTAATGTTGACATTCCTGTCAATCTGCCAAGTCACGATGTTATTAGGGTGTAATTTTTGACGAATTTCGTTAGCTGTAGTACATAAATCAACGAGGGGCGCATTCTCATACAAGAAAAGCCCCTCATCTATTGTTAAATCATCTAACGATATCGCTTTATCTAAAAGATGTTCGATATTCATATAATTTAAACGTATGTTGTTAGATACCGTATTTTTCAATTTGTTCTTTTAAGCTAGCATACAACTTTTCAGTTGATGGAACTAAAGGCAATCTAAGATTATTCTCTAAAATTCCTTTAACAGCTAAAGCCGCTTTAACTCCCGTTGGGTTTCCCTCAGAGAATAATAAATCTGTAGCTTCTAAAAGACGACTTAAGTTAGCTTGTGCAGTAGTGTAATCTCCTTTAAGAGCACAGTGTATCATTTCGCTGAATACCTCAGGGAAAGAATTGGCAGCTACAGAAATAACGCCATCACCACCTTGTGAAATTAAAGCAACAGAAAGATTGTCATCACCAGAAATAACTTTAAAGTTAGCTGGTCTGTCACGCAAAATATAAGCTACCTGACCAAGGTTACCTGAAGCCTCTTTTACAGCAATAATATTGCTAAATTCGTTAGCTAAACGAAGGGTAGTTGTAGCTGTCATATTAACACCTGTTCTACCTGGCACATTATAAAGAACTACTGGAAGTGTAGAAGTAGTAGCTATTTGTTTATAATGTTGATAAATACCCTCCTGAGAAGGTTTATTATAATATGGAGTTACTGACAATATTGCGTTAACACCTTCGCGCGAATATTTAGCTAGCTGTGCACACACATCAGCTGTATTATTCCCACCAACGCCAACAACAACACTTTTACGACCTGCATTAGTTGCTAATACACAATCTAAAACTGCGTCTTTTTCGTCAGCTGTTAAGGTTGCTGTCTCAGCAGTAGTACCCAAAGCAACAAGATAATCCACTCCACCTGCAATTGTGAAATCTACTAACTTTTTTAGGGCTTCAAAATCTACTGCGCCGCTATTCGTAAATGGTGTAACTAAGGCAACACCAACTCCATTTAAAAACGTATTCATAAAAATTTAACTATATTTTTGTTACCATGTCCATTCCTATTCTAATCGCGTTTTCATTAAGAGGAATCATAACATGATGTCTTGCAGGCAACGATTTATGTAATCCCTTATCAACGGATTCTAAAGAAACAACAGGTTTGATTTTTAAGTATGCACCTAGTACTATCATGTTAAAGATTTTCATATTACCCTCTTGAGCTGCTAACTTAGCGGCTTCAATAGTGTAAATATCTATATCTTCACGAGTAGGAGGGTGTGTTATACCGTTAGGGTCATAAAGTAATACCCCGCCACTTTTCACCTGACACTCAAATTTATCAACTGATTGTTGGTTTAAAGCAACAAGAGTGTCAAATTCGTGAACTATAGGCGAACTAACTTGTTTATCACTAATTATGACTGTGACATTGGCTGTTCCACCACGCATCTCAGGACCATAGGCAGGCATCCAAGTTACCTCCTTATCATCCATTACGGCAGAATAAGCAAGTATTTTACCCATACTTAAAACGCCTTGACCGCCAAAACCTGCTATAATAATCTCTTCTTTCATAAGAATTTGATACAAATATATAGTAAAATTATTAAAATTTAAAAGTATGTTTAATTTTAGACAACATTAAAGTTGAACGAACTAAATTTAAACAAAATAGTATTTTGCATAAATATATGCATAAACTATTCTCAGCTCTCTTAAGGGGAGTTCTAACAATTGGCTTTATTCGATTTCTAATTTTAAAGCTTTAGATTTGGAGTTTTATAAATACAGGCGTGGTGGTTCCCACGGCGTATTTGTAAAAATTCAAAGATGAAGCTTTAAAATCAGAAAGCGTTAAAACCCAATTTTTAGAAGTTCCCTTAAATATCCTTGATTGTTCCTAAAGGATACTTAACAAACATATTTTCCTCCATCCAAACATTAGCTTTTGTAGGAGAAAGTTTCCATCCAGAATTACATGTAGCAACAAACTCAACAAATGAAGTCCCCCTTCTGTCCATTGCATTTTGGAATGCTTTTTTCAATGCTTTCTTTGCCTTACGTATAGAAGCAGGTTTATGTACACTTTCTCGTGTAATATAGCAAACCCCATCTAAGTGAGACAACATATCTGCAATTTTCACAGGGTGACCATGTAGCTCAACATTACGTCCCTCAGGACATGTAGCTGTTCTCATGCCTAATAGTGTAGTAGGTGCCATCTGACCACCTGTCATACCATAGATACCGTTATTAACAAAAACAATAACTATATTTTCACCCCTATTGCAAGCATGTATTGTTTCGGCTGTACCAATAGCGGCTAAGTCTCCATCACCTTGATAGGTGAACACCATTTTTTCAGGCATCAAGCGTTTTACTGCACTTGCAATAGCTGGTGCACGTCCATGTGCTGCCTCTATCCAGTCTACATCTATATAGTCATAAGCTAGTACAGAACAACCTACAGGAGAAATACCTATAGTACTATTTTCTAAGTCTAACTCGTCAATTACTTCTGCAACTATCTTATGTATTGCACCATGGCTACAACCAGGACAATAGTGCATAACATTATCGGTAATTAATCGAGGTTTTGAATATACTAATTTCTCTGCCATAACCTTATTTGTTGATAATTCTTGAAAATAGCGCATCTAATACTTCATTTGGCGAGTGCACTACCCCACCTGGACGACCATAGTGATCAACTAACATATCACTACCCATGGTTAAAATAATATCTTCTATCATCTGTCCGCAACTTAATTCCACAGACAAAATACCTTTTAACTGAGGTTTCAAAGCTAAAAGTTGTTGCTTAGGGAAAGGGAATAAAGTTATAAGCCTTACAAGACCCACTTTATAACCTTGCTCACGTGCTAACTCAACAGACTTTTTACAAATACGCGCTGACGAACCATAGGCAACAAAGATATACTCTGCATCATCACACATAAAATATTCTGCACGAGTTTCTGCCTTTTCTATTTCACGATATTTAGCTTGTAACTTATAGTTAAATTCCTCTTGCTCCTCAGGTACTAATCTTACTGATGTAACAATATTTCTAGTTCTATTTATTTTACCTGTAGCAGCCCAACTTCCAGTTAATTTAACATGCTCCTCAAATGTAGGTCTATCTTTTGCAGGTCTTAACTTCACTCTCTCCATCATCTGACCTATGATACCATCCGAAAGAATAATAACAGGTGTCAGATATTTAAAAGCTAAATCAAAGGCTTCTTCAACAAAATCACTCATCTCTTGAACTGAGTTAGGAGCTAAAACTATTGTCTTATAGTCTCCATGTCCTCCCCCCTTAACAATCTGAAAATAATCACTTTGACCAGGCTGTATAGTTCCAAGCCCTGGACCACCACGCGTAACATCCACAATTACACAAGGTAATTCAGCACCTGCAAGATACGATATACCCTCACACATTAGGCTTATACCAGGCGAGGATGACGAAGTCATTACTCTCTTACCAACAGAAGCCCCTCCATATACCATATTTATTGATGCAACTTCACTTTCCGCTTGTAATACAACCATGCCTGTAGTTTCCCAAGGTTTTTCTTGCATTAAAGTTTCCATAACCTCTGATTGTGGTGTAATAGGATAGCCAAAATAGCCATCACATCCTGCTCTAATAGCAGCTACTGCGACAGCCTCATTGCCTTTCATTAAACGTATATCATCTTCCATAATAATATCTAAAAATATGTTAATCTTAAATTATGTAGTAAATTCCCTATAGATAAGACTAAAAAACTAGTCTTTAGTTACACGATAAACAGTGATACAGCTATCTGGACATACCATAGCACACCCAGCACAACCTATACAATCATCGGGCGCGTCCATATAACAGTAGTTGTACCCTTTAGAGTTAACCAATTTGTTAAGAGTAATAACCTTTGTAGGGCACACCTCACAGCAGACACCACAGCCCTTACATCTTTCAATATCAACTACTATTCGTCCTTTAATCTTAGCCATAACTTTTAATCTTAAAAAAATATTTAAACCAGAACATATACATTTCATTGGCAAAATATATATTCTACAAATTTAACAAAAAAATCATAATTTGTATATTATTTTTATATTTTTCTACTATAGCCAAAACAAATAAAAATCAACCTTTTGCTCCTAAATTTCAATTTTGCAAACAGATTCTGTATATAACAAAAAAACTGGGCACTTAGAACATAAACTCTAAGCACCCAGCCTTTTAATAATAAGTCTTCTTAATCTAAAGAGTGAATTACGATACCTGAGCGTAATTTAGGCTCAAACCAAGTAGTTTTTGGAGGCATAATATTTCCTGTATCAGCAATATCTATAAGTTGCTGCATAGAAACAGGATACAATGCAAACGCTACTGCATTTTCACCATTATCAACACGTCTCTCTAATTCACCTAAACCACGGATACCACCTACGAAATCTACACGTTTATCACTACGTAAATCTACAATACCCAACAATTTATTTAGAACTAAATCAGAAAGAATTGTTACGTCTAAAACACCTATAGGGTCAGCATCATCAAAACAACCTTCTTTAGCTGTTAAAGAATACCAAGTTTTATCGATGTACATAGAGAAATTGTGTAGACCGCTAGGTTTTACAATCTCGCTACCACCACACTCAACTGTGAAGTCTTCAGCAAGTTTTTCTAATAACTCTTCTTTAGTCATTCCGTTCAAATCTTTAACTAATCTATTGTAGTCAATAATTTTAAGTTGATTATCTGGGAAAAGAACTGTTAAGAAGAAGCAATATTCCTCATCACCTGTGTGATTTGGGTTATTGTTCATTTTGTCAGCACCAACAAGAGCAGCAGCAGCAGTACGGTGGTGACCGTCAGCTACATAAAGAGCAGGCACGTCATTAGCAAAAATCTCAGTGATTCTAGCATTAACAGCAGCATCTGTAATTACCCAGAAGTGGTGAGAGAAGCCATCCTCAGCTGTAAAGTCATATTCTGGTTCGTTACCTTCAACAACAGTTTTAACTATCTCGTCAATTTCTGAAACAGCAGGATAAGAGAAGAATACAGGTTCAATATTTGCATTTTGGATTTTTACGTGTATCATTCTATCCTCTTCTTTATCACGACGAGTAAGCTCATGCTTTTTGATTTTACCGTTAATATAATCTTCAAAGTGACAACAAGTTACAAGACCATACTGAGTACGACCTTCCATTGTTTGTGCATAAACATAGTAGTGCTCTTCTTCGTCTTGCACTAACCATTTATTTTCTTTCCAAGCTGTGAAGTTTTCTACAGCTTTATTGTATACCTCTTCTGAATGTTCGTCCGCAATAGGATCGAAATCAATTTCTGGTTTAATAATGTGTAAAAGAGATTTTTCTCCTGCTTCAGCTTTTGCTTCAACAGAGTTTAACACGTCATAAGGGCGAGAAGCCACTTCTTTTACGATTTCTTTAGGAGGTCTAATTCCTTTGAAAGGTTTAATTCTCATAGTCTTGTAGTATTAATTAGTTTACTTTAAAACGAATATTTCCATTTATTAAAAAGTCTACAATTTGATTTGCGGCTGCTAGACCTGCGTTAATGTTAGCTTCAGCAGTCTCAGCACCCATCTTTTTAGATGTAGAGAACACCCTCTTGCCAAACTTCTCAGACAACTCAGCAAAATTGCTAGAAATGATGTCTGTAGCATATTTCATATCTGTACGTTTATCTAATAAAGTCACTAACTCTTCTTCGTTAACGACTTCCTTACGAGCTGTATTAATTATAACGCCACCTTTAGGCATTTTATTTAACAACTCAAAATTTAATGAGCCTTTTGTTTGTGCTGTTGCTGGAATGTGAACAGAAACAAAATCGCTTTTTGAATATAGCTCTTCTACTGAACTACATTTAATAATTCCATCAGCTTCGAATACCGCATCATCTGTAATGAAAGGATCAAAAGCATATACTGTCATGCCAAATGCTTTGCCATAAAGAGCAACCAATTTACCAACATTTCCATAAGCGTGAATACCTAGAGACTTGCCCTTGATTTCAGTTCCTGTACCTGGGTTGAATTGATTACGTGACATGTAAATCATCATTGCAATAGCTAATTCAGCTACTGCATTTGAATTTTGACCTGGAGTATTCATTACTACAACACCTCTTTCAGTTGCTGTAGCTAAATCTACATTATCATAACCTGCACCTGCACGCACAACTATTTTAAGAGTCTCAGAAGCCTCTAATACCTCTTTTGTCACTTTATCAGAACGGATAATAAGAGCATCTGCATCTTTAACAGCATCCAAAAGCTCAGACTTATCACTATATTTTTCTAATAGTGCTAGTTCGTAACCAGCAGCATCTATAATCTCTTTTATTCCATTTACTGCCTCTTTTGCAAAAGGTTTTTCAGTAGCTACTAATATTTTCATATCTTAAAATAAAATTAATCTATTAATTATTTTGCGTGTATATCTGCAAACTCCTGCATACAATCAACCAATGCTTGTACGCTTTCAATTGGCATAGCGTTATAAATAGAAGCTCTAAATCCACCTACTAAACGGTGTCCTTTAACACCTACCATACCTTTTTCTGTGGCGAATTTCAAGAACTCAGGAGCTAGGTCTTCATAACCATCATTCATCACAAAACAAACATTCATAATAGAACGGTCTTCAACTTCTGCTGTACCTTTAAACATAGGATTAGACTCTATAGCGCCGTAAAGTAAAGCTGCTTTAGCTTTGTTTTTAGCATACATAGCTTCAACACCACCATTTTCTTTTAACCAACGTAAAGTCTCACGAACTACATAGATAGGGAACACAGGAGGAGTGTTAAACATAGAATCATTTTTGATTTGGTTACGGTAGTCTACCATAGAAGGAATAGCACGACTCACTTTACCTAATAAATCTTCACGAACTACGATAAATGTAACACCTGCTGGGCCTAAGTTTTTCTGAGCACCACCATAAATCATTCCATATTTAGAAACATCTACAGGACGAGAGAAAATATCAGAACTCATATCTGCAATCAAAGGAACAGGAGAATCTAAGTCAGTGTGATACGCTGTACCATAAATTGTGTTATTAGAAGTAATGTGAAGGTAATCTAAGTCCGCAGGAATTTCAAATCCTTTAGGGATGTAGTTGAAGTTTTTGTCTTCACTAGAAGCTAAAACTTGTGTTTCACCAAAAATTCCTGATTCTTTGATAGCTTTTTTAGCCCATACACCTGTATTTACATAACCTGCTTTAGTTTCTAACATGTTATAAGGAATTTGGAAAAACTGAGTTGATGCACCACCACCAACAAAAATTA
This sequence comes from Rikenellaceae bacterium, assembly GCA_044433415.1. Classification (GTDB taxonomy): domain Bacteria; phylum Bacteroidota; class Bacteroidia; order Bacteroidales; family Rikenellaceae; genus JAWXTP01. Next base: position 6,648 of record JAWXTP010000063.1, on the reverse strand, counting down.
CTGCGTAACCTTCAGGCACATTTAATAATTCTTTAAAAAGTTCAACAGCTTCTTGATTAACTGCCTCAAAATCTTTAGTTCTGTGAGAAATTTCTAATAAAGATAAACCAATTGAATCAAAATCTAATACTGCTTTTGCAGCATTTTCTATTGCAACTCGAGGCAAGATAGAAGGTCCTGCACTAAAATTATGCTTTTTCATAGTTATAATATATTTATATATTTGTAATATAAGTTACTATTTATAATAAAAAATGCAAATATCCCAAACATCAGTAAGGTTAACACGTCAGTTATTGTTGACGTATAATATTTTCTTCATTCTCAAATACCGCACTCTCATAAATCAAAGATACAAAAAAAATATATAAAACTGCACATTTTTTATTATTTATTCTCAAAGCTACATTATTTAATTTAAATTTGCAATTCTAAAATAAGAAAAATGCACATTGATTTTACTAAAGGAAATATCACAAAGCAACTGATTTCATTTTCCATACCAATTATGGTTGGAAATTTATTTATGCAGCTGTATCAATACGTTGATTCTGTGATAGTCGGAAAATTCTTAGGAAAAGAGGCTTTAGCTGCTGTAGGAGCATGCAATCCTTTTTCTTTCATGCTTATCTCTCTAGTTATAGGGGTTAGCATGGGGACAACCATTACTATAGCTCAATACTTCGGGAAGAAAGATTTTGACAGCGTAAAAAAAGCTGCTGATTCTTTATATATATTCTTATTCTTTGCCTATATTTTTACTTTTTCATTTGGGATAATTTTCAACGAACAAATTTTTAACTTTATAGACCTTCCCAAAGAGTTGCTTCCTATTGCTACAGAATATTTAAATATTTACTTAATAGGTCTTATTTTTCTTTTTGGGTTTAATTGTTTATCTGCAATACTTAGAGGTGTTGGCGACTCTGTTACTCCTTTAAAATTTTTAATTTTCTCTTCTATAGTTAATGTAGTCCTAGACCTACTATTTGTTATTGTTTTCGACTGGGGTGTAAAAGGTGTTGCATGGGCAACAGTGACTTCTCAAGCAATTTCATTTATTTTTGCAGTACTTTTCACAAACAAAAATAGCTCTATCATAAAGTTAGACCTTCTAAAACTAAAGTATGATAAAAAGATATTTATGGAAGGAGTAAAGATAGGACTTCCCGCGGGTTTACAACAACTATTTGTGTCACTAGGCATGCTTGCCATATTGTCCATTGTAAATAGTTACGGCACAAATACTATAGCCGCATTTACTGCTGCTGGGCGTATAGAGTCTGTTATATTTATAGTCCCTATGAGTCTTGCTTTATCGTTAACTTCATTTGTAGCTCAAAATTATGGAGCAAATAATTTTGACAGAATACGTAATGGCTTAAATTCGGGTTTAAAAATAGCATTAAACTCTAGTTTCTTATTTCTGATTATACTTTCAGCACTTGCAGAACCACTAATGAAGATGTTTACTAGTGTTCCTGAAATTATAGAAATTGGATGTCAATACTTATATGTATTTGGTGTATCTTATTCTTTATTCGCTACTATGTTCTGTTACATGGGTGTTCTTAGAGGTATGAGAAACACATTAGTCCCTATGTTTATAACAGTACTTTCTCTATGGTTAATCCGTGTACCCATCGCAAATATTTTAAGTTCATATTTAGGAGAATTAGGTATTTGGCTAGCATCAACAGCTTCATGGGCTGTGGGTATGGCATTATCTATATTTTATTTCAGACACTTTTTCAAAAAAAAGCACCTCCAAATAAAAGAAAATTAATGGTTAATGAATAATGATTAATGGCGACAAGCTAAAAGCTAATATATAAAAAAAGCGCATGGAATGTTTCCATGCGCTTTTTTTTAGGTTATAGGTGTTAGATATTAATTTACTTTACCACCTAAATCTTTAATGACAAGATTAGTGATATCAACTATTGAAGCGTCAGCATAAGGGAATGGAGATCCTACAGTGTTCATCATATCTGATTCAAGAACTAAAGTTAAGCCTGATGATTTAGCAATTTTATCAATTGATGTTTTGATTTTCGCTGTAATAGGGCTTAAAAGAGAATTTTGAACATTTTGAGCTTCTACTGCTGCATTGTTTCTGTACTCTTCTAAACGTCTGTTAGCATCTTGTAACTCTTGCTCTCTTTGACTTAATAAGATTGTAGACATGCTAGCTTTATTTTGCTCATAATCTTGAAGTTTCTTTTGAAATTCAGCTACCATAACTTCATACTCTTTTTGCATTTCTGCTTGGTAAGTATCAAATTTCACTTGAACAGAATCCATATCAGGTAATGACATCATAACTTGATTTGTGCGAACTTGTCCTAATTTTTGGGCAGTAGCAATAGTTGTCAATCCTAAAACTGCTACAAATAATAATACAATTTTTTTCATAGTTTAATTTTTTATTTTTTTACTCTATTAATTATTTCATTTGTTATATCCAACTGCGCTTTTTGATAGATTGTTGATTTTGATGTAGACAAATCAAAAATCATATCATAATCATTTGCTAAAGCAACTGCATTTACAGCATCTAAAACTTTCTTTTCAATAGGCTCCATTATTTCCTTTTGTTTAGCATCTAATGCTCCACCTTCCTTAAAGAAATTTTCCTCGTATTCATTAGCAGCTTTTTCTTTTGCGATAATCTGATTTTTTAACGACTCTCGCGAAGTAGCACTTAAAGAAGATTCCACTTTTTTAAACTCATTGAACATAGATTGAACTTCCTCTAACTTAGATTCTGACATCTTTTGTCCATATTCTGCGTATTTCTCAATTTCTGCTATACCTGCCATATATTCAGGCATAGATTTAAACACTTTTTCTGAATACATATATGCTACCTTACCTGAGCTTTTTGTTTGTGCAAAAGTAACTGTTGTAGATATAACTGCCAATAAAAATATTAAAATTTTCTTTTTCATAATTTAATTTTTTAAAATTTAACAAAACTTTCATTAACCTCAGAAAAACAAACACCATCCATTAGAAGTTTTGTCCCATCGAGAAGTGGAACTGACTACCTGATACACTACTACTACTAGGAGTTGTATCAAAACCGTATCCCCAGTCAATACCAAACATACCTACGATAGGTAGATAAAGTCTAACACCAACACCCAATGAGCGTTTAAGGTTAAATGGTTGGAAACTTTTCCAATTTGAGTAAGCATTACCTGCTTCAGCAAATGCTAACGCATAAACACTTGTAGAACCTTCCATAATAACAGGATATCTTAACTCCGCTGTCCATTTAGAATAAACTCTAGCCTGTTCACCGTAATCTGCATAAGGAGTTAAAGCGCCGTCTGTATAACCTCTAAGACCAATATCAGTAATACCATAAAGCGTATAACCAGTGATACCGTCACCCCCTACAGAGAAACCTTCAAATGGAGAAGGGTTGTTTTCGTTGTAGTTACCTAATAAACCAAATTCTGCTTTAGTCATTAATACTAGGTTACCACTTTGTGTCATAGGTAAGAAAAATCGTGCCGAAGCATTAACTTTATAATATTCAATCCATTTATATCTGATTTCCTCATCTAAATCCTCATCTTCCCAGTCTATATCATTTCTTATTAATGACCAAGGTGGAGTTGCTGTTAACTTAAGAGAAATTTCAGAACCTCTACGTGGGAAAATAGATTGGTCTAAAGAGCTACGCATCAAAGTACCTGCAAAAGCTATTGTATTACAGTTACCATTTTCAATTAAGAAAGAAGACCAATCCTGAAGTAAATACGATTGATATGAAATCTCTCCCATCACTTGAAAATAAGGGTCAGGCCATGATAAACGTTTACCTATACTTGCTGCAACACCAACAGTTCTAAATTTAGAGTCACTATCAGAATAAGATGTACTATAGTAATAGTAGCTATCATTCTGTGCAGAATAATAAGCCGAAACAGATAATGAGATTGGCTTTTTACCTCCTAACCAAGGTTCAAGGAAACTTAACGAGAATGCTTGATAATATGCACCGTTGGATTGTATACTTAACCTTAATTGTTGATTATCCCCAGCAGGATAAGGCTTCCAAGCACCTTCTTCTTTTATACGTCTTAAAGATAAATTGTTAAAGGCCACAGCTGCACTTACAACGAACATACCGCTACCCCAACCACCTGAGAACTCAAATTGGTCACTAGCTTTTTCTTCAAGATTAAAACGTATATCAACAAGTTCATCACTAACTGGATTAATATCAGGCACTGCTGTTTCTGCATTGAAGTGTTCCAAAGCACCAATCTGACGAATAGAATTTATTAACATAGATTGGTCATACATCTCACCAGGTCTGATATAAAGGTCACGACGTACTACTCTATCATGCGTTCTATTATTACCACCAATGACAACTTCATTAATTGTAAACTGTCCACCTTCGCTCATTCTCATTTCAATATCAATAGAGTCTCCTTCGATTACAGTCTCTACTGGTTCTATATAGAAAGCTAAGTGTCCATCATTTTGATATAGCGATGATACGGTCAGTGCACCTTCCATTGCTGATGCTCCATCTGTACCTATCCTTGACTCCATAGTCTTACGGTCATAAGTATCACCCTTCTTGATTGCAAGAATTCTATCTAAAATTTCAGCATCATATTTTGTGTTACCTACCCAACTAATATCTCTATAATAATATTTATCCCCCTCGTTAATATTAATATTTAAACCTATACGCTTATCATTAATCACATACATAGAGTCTGAAATAACAGCACCATCTCTATAACCTTTACTATGCAAGTAATCTACTAACTCTCCTTTTGAAACCTCAAATTCCTTTTCAGAGAATTTAGCAGTTTTCATAAGGTTCATTAAAGTTTTTTCACGAGTCTTACTCATAGAAGATTTAAGTTTTTTCTCAGCTAAATTAACATTACCATCAATGTTAATTTCCTTAATCTTCATCTTATTCTTCTTATCAACAGTAAAAGTTACAATAACATAGTTATCAATAAGAGAGTCATTGCGTTGAGTTATATTAACATCAGCATTTAAATAACCTTTTTCAGAATAAAAGCGTTTTATTATATCCTTAGAATTATTTAAAGCATAATCTGACATCTCATTACGTGATCTGAAATTCAAGCGTTCATCCAGCTCCTTTTTCTCTGCTTTTGAAGCACCTTTTATTTCCCATAAAGAAACCCTAGGTCTCTCTTTCAGAATTATCTCCAAATAAAGATCCTCATCTTCTATCTCTACTACTGCTTGAATATCTGAATAATAACGTTGTCCCCAAAGAATTTGAAGAGCATTTGTTATGTAATCACTAGGAACATAAAGACTATCCCCCTTGGTCAATCCTGTTGTATTAATAATCAACTGAGAAGGAATGTGATTCGATCCAGTAATCTTAATATCTTTAAGCAAGTATTTTTGTGGTATTGAGTAATCAATAACTGGCAAATCTACTGTTATAGTATCTTTAAGTTGTGCAAAACCATTCACCGTACAAGTAAACAAAAGTACAAATGGTAAAATTATTTTTTCTAAACGTCTCATATTTAATATATAGTCTTCTTAATCTTTCTTCGTAAATAATTTATTTAAATTCATTGTGTAGAAATTACAATTTTCCGAATCTCCTTTTTCTTGTAGAATATTCTTTAATAGCATTAACGAAATCCTCTTTACCGAAATCAGGCCAATATTTTTTCACAAATATTAATTCAGAATATGAAATCTGCCACAATAAAAAATTACTAATTCTGTACTCTCCACTTGTTCTTATTAACAAATCTGGATCTGGTATATCTTTTGTAAATAAATGATCAGAAATAACAGAGTCTGTTATTTCATCAATCGCCATATCACCATTTTTAACTTTATAAGCAATTTCTTTAATTGCACAAGAAATTTCACTCCTCGAACTATAATTAATTGCTACACAAAGTGTCAATTTTGAATTATTTGCAGTCTTTTCAACACAGTTGTCAAGAGACTCAACAACATCTGCACTCAATTCCTGTTTTTCGCACAAAAAAACAACTTTGACGCCCTTTTCATTAAGATTAGGTATCTCCATAGATATTACAGTACAAAATAAAGACATCAAACCATCAACTTCTTCCTTAGGTCTAGCCCAATTTTCTTTCGAAAAAGCATACACGGTCAAAAAATCCACACCTAATTCAAGTGCAGAATCCACTATAGTTCGAAAAGCGTCAACTCCTCGAACATGCCCTTCACTACGTTCTAAGCCACGTTCTTTTGCCCATCTACCATTTCCATCCATAATGACAGCAACATGTTTAGGCATTGTTTTAATATCTAATTTCATCAAAAAATGTATTTCGAAAAACTTTCTTAAACGACAAAGATATAAAATTATATTATACTACTAAATTTTTATAATAAAATAATATTAACTTTCTCTTCCCCACATCAACTTTTTGGTTAATGTTTTGAAATAAGAATCGCTTTTCAATTTAATAATCTTAGCTTTAATTTTTGATAATGTAACCTCAAATTCAGCGTTATTATAAGCATTAAAACTCATATTATCTACCGTTGCAAATGAAGGTTCAATACGGCTATTAACCTTTAGTAAAATTTTAGAACCGTTAGACACTATAAGTGGCCTCATCGTTAAATTATGAGGTG
>JAWXTP010000062.1:0-16374 GCA_044433415.1 Rikenellaceae bacterium | reverse complement strand
GAGAGAGAAAATCTTATTTTTATCAATTTGGCGACAACCTATATATGACATCTATAATGGATGATGTTGTTTATAAGCTAGATGAAGAAAAAGGAGATATTCTTCCTTTTGTGCAATTTGATCTTGGTACAAAAAGACCAAATCATAATACAAGTAAAGGCGAAGCTATGGAGTATATTGATAAGTTAAATGATGAAAATTCGACATCTCCTTATGCTCTATATGTAAAAGGAGACACGGTGTTAATGAGTTATGATTATAGTCTAAGAACTAGGATTGCTTGTGCCTCAACAAATGGAGAATTTGCTAAAAATGGATTACTAGGAAAAGATATTAACGGCTTGCCAATAAATATAATACCATATCTTGACTCAGATAACTATAATTATGTTTTATCAAAAATAGAATCTAGTAGTTTTGAAAAACTTTTGAATTTCAATAAGAAAAAAGGAATAGACAGTAAGGTTCTTAATGAAATTATAGCAAAAAATAAAGGCGGGGATAACCCTGTGCTTGTCTTTTATGAATGGAAATAACAAATAGTAGTTCATTTAGGGGAGTTTTGGAAACTTGCACCTATGCTAGGCGTATGAAAAAAGGAGTCTTTAAAAAGACTCCTTAAGTTCGCATTTCTGCTCCTTTTTTATAGTGCAAAGAATAACAATCATTCTCCTCACGAATTTGAAAAAGAGATGTGTAGTTAAACTGGCACTTTTTTTATGGTACAAATATAATGCAAATTAAGAAAATATCAAATTCTCAACAGAGTGAAAGTGTATTTTTAAAAAACTACTGTCTTTTCAGGAAAATGGAATCTGTAATACAGCTAGGTAATTTATTATCATAATGACTAACCATAATCATGGTTTTGCCTTCTCTTTTGCAAAATGCTACTATAATATCTTTTACCAGTTGGCAGTTATCATCATCCAATCCATGCAAAGGTTCATCCAAAATCAACAACTCAGGGTCTTTCACAAAGGCGCGTGCTAGTAGTACTAGGCGTTGCTCACCGCTTGAAAGCTGCATGAAATTTCGGTCTTTAATATCTGAAATACCAAAGATATCCATCCACCACTCACACATTGCTAACTGCTCTGCTGAGGAACGTGTATAAAGACCTATAGTGTCATGAAGTCCACTAGCTACTATCTCTATAGCAGGTATAGCAGTTAGGTAGGCACGGTGCATTTCAGGACTAACATAACCTATACGTTTTTTAATCTGCCAAATACTCTCACCCGAACCACGCTTACGACCAAAGAGTGTTATATTACATGCGTAACTCTGAGGGTTGTCCGCACAAATCAAACTTAAAAGAGTAGATTTGCCTGCTCCATTCTCACCACTTAACGCCCACTTCTCACCTTTTTTTATTGTCCAGTCTAACTCTTTAAGGATGGTACGCTCACCATAACGTATGCTAACCTTATTCATCTCTACTACATTCTCTGAATCTGAAATATTATCACTGTAAGAAAGATTCATTATACGTTGTTCTAGAGATTCTTTTACTGAATCACTTGACGGCTGTTGAATTAACGTAAAATATTGTTGACAAGTCAACTTTTTACCACATACACAGTTATCCATAGGAATTACATGAGTTATAAAACTAGGAATATCAGCGTCTTGAGACAATACAAGAATTATCAAAGTATCTGTTAGTTCCACAAGACTTTCTAGTAAATTTGACAGTAATTCACGTGCTTTAACATCCAAACCTATGAAAGGATTATCCATTATGAGTACTCGAGGATTGGTTAAAAGCGTTTTTGAAAGCTGAAATTTACGTAATTCTCCACTAGACAATAATACCACATGTTTGTCTAAAAATTCCTCTAAATTGAAGAGTTTATAAAGAGACTCTTTCAACTCTAGGTTGTCTGTCTCAGGTAAAAAATCACGAACTTTAGGACACTCCTCTAAATCCTGAGAATTCCAACGTTGTTGGTAATAATAATTTCCGTCAGCATCTCCATAAGAATCTCTAAAAGCTATGTATTTTATATTTTCATACGCCATGTTTGAAAGTGATGGAGAGAAATCGTATTTTACACTATTTTTAAACAAAGGATAACGACCTGTGATAGTATCTACTAAAAGACTTTTTCCAGATGCGTTTTTCCCAACTATAGCGATTTGCTCACCTGCTGAAATTTCTAGATTTATAGCTTCCTTAAGCCTGTACTGGGGCATACGCGCTATCCCCTCGTCAATTTTAATGATATTTTGTGGCATGATATTTCTTAATTAAATAAAAAAGTAAGGCGACAAAGTTATAGAAATTATCGTACAATAAAAGTGTGAAAATAAAATTTTACTCCAATTATTGAATTAATTAAAATAAATTTTGTAATTTTACCTATCGTAAATAGTGTAAAATTTACAAAACTTATTAGTATAACATACTTAAATAAAAACAAAATGAGAATTGCTATTCCTACAAAAGATGGTTTGGTTGATAACCACTTCGGACACTGCGCCTATTATACTATCTTCACTGTTGAAGATAATAAAATTGTATCACAAGCTACACTACCTTCACCTCAAGGTTGTGGATGTAAATCAAACATTGCTACTATACTAAGAGAAATAGGAGTACGCGTTATGCTTGCTGGTAGCATGGGTGATGGTGCTAAGAATGTACTTAAAAAACAAAATATAGATGTTATTAGAGGTTGTTCAGGTGATGTAGAGGAACTTGCAAACGCTTATCTTTCAGGCGAAATAGACGACTCAGGCGAGGCGTGTGCTGCGCATGGTGATGGTGACGAACATCACGAATGCCACAAGTAAGATTGTTGTACGGCTGAAACTCTGGGAAGGCTTTTCCCAATAACGGCCTACATTTTTCACCTTTTCCGAAAAATCAATGCTCACAACCCCCGAGGTTGCTCCGCTTAATTTTTCGAAAAACGCAAAAATCTAAGCCATTCTTGGAAAAAGCGGACAACATGCTTCCTGGCAACTATGCAGGCTAAAATATTGTAAAATGTAATAGCTAACAGTAATGACTAGAAGTATTGTTATCCGGAAGAAACTTTAGGAAGGCTTTTCTAGGTACGCTATACAAAAGAATACAATTAAATTAATATATGACAAACACCCTTTCTACACAAAAAGACCCTATGGGCGCTGCTATAGACGACTATTTCAGAAATAAGAAAGCTGAGAAGCTAAGAGTTTTTTCCTCTCAATTTGAGGAGGATGAAATCCCAGTAAAAGAGCTTTTCCGTACTTTTAAGAATATGCCGAAGCTAGAAAAAACTGCTCTGCAACTTGCTAAAGGTAAAATCCTTGACGTAGGAGCTGGTAGCGGTTGTCATGCTCTAGCTTTACAGGAAATGAACAAAGAAGTTTGTTCTATAGATATATCGCCTCTTTCGGTGGGAGTTATGAAAGAACGTGGTGTTGGAAATATACGTCAGATAAATTTTTTTGACGAACATCTTTCGGAGAAATTCGATACTATATTAATGTTAATGAATGGTTCGGGCATAATTGGACGCATACAAAACATCCCTGCCTTTTTGCAACGCATAAAGCAACTATTAAAACCTGAGGGTTGTTTGCTTATGGATTCTAGCGATCTTCGCTACCTTTTTGAAGAGGAAGATGGAAGTTTTCTAATAGACCTAGCAGGTGAATACTATGGAGAGATAGATTTTCAAATGCAATATAAAGACATCAAAGGTGACGTTTTTGATTGGCTTTATATAGATTTTCAGACTCTTAGTATGTATGGTTCAGAATGTGGCTTTGATGTAGAACTTGTTGAAGAAGGTGAACATTTCGACTATTTAGCTTGTCTAAAACCTCGACTAGATAAATAGTTTAAGCTATTTAGAAGTTCACTTTTTGCTCTATATAAAAAATATACCGTATATTTGCAACATATTTTAATTTAAATTACCTTTAAACACTTAATGGATATACTTAACAACATAAACTATCCTTCTGATTTGAAAAACCTTTCAAAGGACTCGTTACAGAAATTATGTGACGAGCTGAGAGAGTATATCATTAAAGAACTATCATTAAACCCTGGTCACCTAGGGTCTAGTTTAGGTGTTATTGAGTTAACTGTTGCTTTACATAAAATTTATAACACACCTACCGATAAGCTAGTATGGGATGTTGGTCACCAATCTTATGCTCATAAGATACTTACAGGTCGTAAGGAAGCATTTAAGAACAAACGTAAATTTGGAGGTATCAGTGGCTTCCCGAAACGCTCAGAAAGTGAATATGATGCTTTCGGAGGCGGTCACTCCTCTGTTTCTATATCCGCGGCTCTAGGTATGGCTATAGCTGCCAAAAAGCAAGGTCTAAACCAAAAATGTATTGCTGTCATAGGTGACGGAGCAATGTCAGGGGGGTTAGCTTTTGAGGGTTTAAATAACGCAGGTATAGAAAATTCTGATATCCTTGTTATCTTGAATGATAACGATATGAGTATAGACCCTAATGTGGGCGCTTTACATAGATACCTACTAAATATAAGTACCACAAGGAATTACAATAAATTTAGATCTTGTATATCTAATATTTTAAAACCTTTCCCTGCTTTTAGTAATCGTATTGCAAAGTTAAAATCATCAATAAAAAGATACGTATTCCAGAATAGCAACCTATTTGAGTCTTTTGGATTTAGGTATTTCGGAACTATAGATGGTAATGACTTAAACGCCTTATTACACATCTTAGAAAGCATAAAAAATATCAAAGGTCCTAAATTACTACATATAGTAACTAAGAAAGGTAAAGGGTATGAACCTGCCGAAAGCAACCAAACAACATGGCATGCACCAGGTAAATTTGATGCTAACACAGGGGAAATTTCTATCTCTAGTAAACATAAGATTAAATACCAGGATGTCTTTGGATACACACTTACAGAACTTGTCGAACAAAACGATAAGATTATAGGTATAACACCAGCTATGCCTACAGGTTGCTCTATGGCTATACTACAGCAAAAATATCCTGATAAAGCCTTTGATGTAGGTATTGCTGAGGGGCATGCTGTGACTTTCTCAGGAGGTTTAGCAGTAAATGGTATGTTACCTTTTTGTAATATCTATTCGTCTTTCTCTCAAAGAGCTTATGATAATATAATACATGACCTTGTCCTACAGGACGTTAACACTGTCTTGTGTTTGGATAGAGCAGGCATAGTGGGAGAGGATGGACCTACTCACCATGGTTGTTTTGATATAGCATTCCTAAGATGCATACCAAATATCACTATTGCAGCACCTAGCAATGAGCATGAACTCCGTAATATGATGTATACTGCTCAGAAACCTGACAAGGGGGTGGTCGTAATACGTTATCCTCGTGGTTCGGGAGTACTTGACGACTGGCAATGTGAATTTAAAGAATTAGAATTTGGCAAGGGGGTCATTCTCTCTGAGGGCACAGACCTTGCCGTACTTTCTTTAGGAACTACAACAAATGATGTAAGCTCTGCAATAGAGGAACTAAAAGCTGAAGGGTACACAAAATCTATAGCTCACATAGACTTACGCTTTGCAAAACCTTTAGATGAGAAGCTCATACTTGAAACTGCTCAAAAGGTAAAACAGATAATTACTGTTGAAGATGGCTCTATAGCTGGGGGCGTAGGCTCAGCGATATTAGAGTTACTTTCTAAGCATAACATTTCTATACCAGTACAAATGTTAGGTATACCAGATAACTTTATCCCTCACGGCACTGTTGAAGAGCTTAAACAAATTGCAGGGTTTAACAAATCTTCTATAAAAGCTAAAATTTTAGAACTCTAGCAAACTATACCCTATAACCGTTACCCCAAAATATAAATCAATGTTTTTATGTAAATGATTTTTATACTATCATTTACATAAAAACAAATAATACTTACTAAGATGATACAACAAAACTTTATCGAACTTTACGAGAAATCGTTTAAGGAACACTGGGATCGCCCAGCACTAACAGACTATTTCAAAAAAGAAACTTTTAGTTATAAAGACGTAAGTGAACAAATTTTCCGTTTACATATCTTATTTGAAAAACTTGAGGTTAAAAGAGGTGATAAAATCGCTTTAATTGGTAGAGCTAGCCCAAGATGGGGTGTTGCATTTATAGCTTCTATTACTTATGGTGCTGTTATTGTACCTATCTTAGCCGATTTTAATGCAAACGATGTACAACATATAGTCAACCACTCAGATAGTGTGGTACTTTTTGTTGGTGAACATTTCTATGAAACTTTAGAACAAGAAAACCTACCTAACATAAAAGCTACTTTCTCTTTAACAGATTTTAAACCTTACTTTGTTCAAGAGCAATATCATTATGATATATTCAGTTGTAAATTAAGCGATGTTATGAAACAGCGTTATCCTCAAGGTTTACAACCTTCGGATGTGAAGTTCTATCATACGCCTAATTCTGAACTTATATTGTTAAACTACACTAGTGGAACTACAGGTTTTTCTAAAGGCGTAATGCTTAATGGTAATAGTCTTGCAGGTAACGTATTATTTGGGCACTCTTTGGGAGTACATTTCCCAGGCTCTAGAGCGTTAGCATTCCTGCCTTTAGCTCACGCTTATGGATGTGCTTTTGATTTCCTATATCCTTTAACATCAGGTTCTCATGTTACGATGTTAGGTAAGATTCCTGCACCTAAGGTTATTTCAGCGGCTTTAGCTCAAGTGAGACCTAACGTTATATTTACGGTACCTCTTATTATAGAGAAGATTTACAAAAAGCAAATCTTACCTATGCTTGAAAAGCAGGTTACAAAAGTTGCTTTAATGATACCTTTACTAGATAGTGGAGTTTACTCTATTATACGTAATAAGTTGGTGGAATTCTTTGGTGGTGAATTTAGCCAAATGATTATTGGGGGTGCTGCGCTAAATAGTGATGTTGAAAACTTCCTTATGAAGATTAAATTTCCATTCACTGTAGGTTATGGTATGACAGAATGTGGTCCTCTTATTAGCTACACCAACCCTAGTGAATTTAAAACTACATCATGCGGCAGAATATTACCTGACATCATGGAAGTTAAAATTACAGATAAAACCCCTGAAACAGGCATTGGTGAGATATGTGTTAGAGGTGAAAACGTGATGATGGGATATTATAAAAACCCTGAGGCTACAAACGACTCTATAGATAGTGAAGGCTGGTTACATACAGGTGATATAGGTACTGTATCTGCTGATAATACGATTTTTATACGTGGTAGAAGTAAGACTATGATACTTAGAGCTAATGGGCAAAACATATACCCAGAGGAAATAGAAAGCAAGATGAATAATATGCCTTGTGTAATGGAGAGTCTTGTTAAGGAGAAAGATGGTAAGCTGATAGCCATGGTTTATCCTGACTATGATGGTCTTGAAGGTATAGATACTAGAAATCAAGCTATTTTAATAGAAATTATGAAAGCTAATATCAAGGCGCTTAACAAACTTGTTGCTCCTTACGAACAAATTAGTGATGTAGAACTTTACCCTTCTGAGTTTGAAAAGACTCCTAAAAAAAGCATTAAGAGATACCTATATACACGCTAAGGTATAAGAACTCCCATAAAGAAATATAAATATCATTAAAAAGAGGATAACTAGAATTTACTAGTTGTCCTCTTTTTAATGATGTAGCATAAGATTTTATGTAAACATCCCAAATTAGCCGTATTGTGACAAAAAAATGCGACTATTTAGGGATGCTTACGATGAGGGTGTACCCACAACAAACAACTAACCCCTGCTACACACTATGTAACAGGGGTTAATTGTTTTGTTTTTAACCTTTTGGGTTACCCTCATTAATATGTTATGGTATTTCTACTACATCTTAGTTACCGTAAGGGTAATAAAGAGATTCACAATTATAGAAACCAAATCCTTCTTGTTGCGGACAAATATTTGTTGCAGCATTCCAAGAACCACATTGGTCATTCTCAGCGTAAGAAGAAGGTATTGTTCCAGACAATTTATTATTATAAAGAGTAAGAGTATACAAAGTCTCTATATCTCCTATATATTCAGGTAATGAACCTTTCATGCTATTATTATGAAGTCCTAAAGCAGCTAACTCAGTCATATTACCTATAGATTCTGGGATGTTACCTGTAAACTCGTTATTATAAAGGTGAAGGCGTGTCATTCTATAGCAACCACCTATACCACTAGGTATTTCTCCACTAAGCTCATTATTATACAAATAAAGCATACTCAAACTTACCATAGTACCTATTTCTGTAGGTATCGAGCCACTTAAAGTGTTATCATTAAGCATTAATGTATTAAGATATGCAACCTGAACTATCTCATCAGGAATAGTACCTACAAGGTTATTATTTGAAAGCCTTAAAGAAGTCACACGATTACCTACAGCTACAGACCCTACAGACCCTACTGTCACTCCGTACCAATCGGTTAACGGCTCTGACAAATCCCATTTGTTAGTCCAATTAGCACCACCAGCACTATTATACAAAGCAATTAAAGCTAAGGAGTCTGTTGATATATCACCTATACCATATTGGAAGACGTATAATGAGTCTGCAACATCATAATCATCATCATGGTTAAAGATAACATAACCCTCTCTATAACCATATAAAGGGTTAGCTTCAACATCTAGGTACATAGTGTCCATATTAATCACACGTGTTGCCATAGTCGTCAACCAATATGGCTCAGATCTAACACTATAAGACATATTTGAACCCACAGCAAAAGGAACGATACCTCCTGTACTAGCTACTACTAAAGAGTCGTCTGGCAGGTATACTTGTAATTCTTCACCTTCCTGAGTAACAGATAAGGTGTCATAGTTTATAATACCATTTTCGAAGAAAGTTAAGATACCATAAGTTTCTCTCTCTTCTAGGGAAGTATTAGCTTCTACATAAATTTCAAAAATCCTTGAAGAGTCACCACTCTCTCTACTCGTTGTAATCCAATCGTCCTCAAAATGGAATGTCCAAGAAATTTGGTTTACATCACTAACACCTACATATAAAGTTTGTTCCGTGTAGTCAATGTCGTAGCTACCACTCGTTATGTATACGGACGTTGAGTCATCATCACTGTGACAAGCAACAATAAGTCCTAGGAGTAGAGCTATTAAAATAAATTTGTTTTTCATATATAATTAATTAATGGGGAGTTCTATAAACTGGTTTTATTCGATTTAGAATTTTAAAGTTTTAGATTTGGAGTTTTATAAATCGAGCGTGGTGGTTCCCACGGCGTATTTGTAAAAATTCAAAGATGAAGCTTTAAAATTAGAAAGCGTTAAAATCCAGTTTTTAGAAGTTCCCTAATGATTAACGCCAATGTGGTAATGGCGTAAGCAATATAGTGGTTATAAACTTTCTAATATTTTTTTAAGTACTGTCTGAGCAGATATCTCTCTATTAGCAGCCTCAGGGATAACTATAGAACGTTCACTCTCTATAACATCATCTGTTACTATCATGTTACGACGAACAGGAAGGCAGTGCATAAAATAAGCGTTGTTAGTAAGTGCCATCTTTTCTGTGCTTACTGTCCACTCTCTATCTGTAGAAAGTACTTTACCGTAATTATCACCTTCATAAGCAGCCCAGTTTTTAGCATATACAAAATCTGCACCAGCAAGAGCTTTATCCTGATCATATTCTACTGTAGCATCCCCTACAAATTGAGGGTCTAACTCGTAACCTTTAGGGTGAGTGATAACAAATTCATAATCTGTTTTGTTAACCCACTCAGCAAAAGAGTTAGGAACAGCTTGAGGAAGAGCTCTAGGGTGAGGTGCCCAAGTCATAACAATTTTAGGACGTGCTTTCTCTTTGTGTTCTTCTATGGTAATCATATCAGCTAATGACTGTAGAGGGTGGCGTGTAGAGGCTTCCATACTAACTACAGGTCTATTAGAATATTTCACAAATTGGTTTATAATTTTCTCTGTATAGTCGTCGTCTTTATTTACTAGAGAAGCAAAAGAGCGTACACCTATAACGTCACAATAGCTAGCCATTACTGGTATAGCCTCTAGAAGGTGTTCAGGCTTATCACCATCCATGATAACTCCTCTTTCTGTTTCTAGCTTCCATGCACCTGCGTTAACGTCAAGTACCATAACGTTCATACCTAAGTTCATAGCTGCTTTTTGAGTACTAAGACGAGTCCTTAATGATGAGTTAAAGAATATCATCATTAAAGTTTTGTTACGCCCTAGTTCACAATACTGGTATCTGTCTTTTTTAAGTTCTAAAGCCTCTTTTACTATTGAATCTACTGATTCAACATCATTTACTGATAAGAAATTACGCATAATTATATATTTTTGATATAGGAAACTTCTAAAAATCCAATTCAGAAAGTTTCTTCTTAATACTTTGTCAAACTTGACAAAGGTACGATTTCTATTTTCTTTTTCCTAATTATTAATAGAGAATTACCTGCATTTCACAATTACTCTATTGCTTGTCTTCACTTCTAACTCACAAATCGTCTTCATCCCAGCTGTCAGTATGTAAACTTACTTCTTCTGGTTTCAGTTTAAGTATAGCGTCTCTAGTCCGTTCTATAAGGAGATTACTATTCTCACAACTCAGGATAAAATGATCTTTATATATTGTTTGTACATAAACTAGGTTTTGAAGATTTGTAGCAAATAATCTCAACTTCCTAAAATGTATTAAGTCAAAATAAATTCCAAAATAGCCACCAAAACCATAGCTTCCAAATGTTGGAATTGTACTTTTTAGGCGGTATCTATTTATAGTATGTATTCTTTTTATTTCGCTAAGACTTATAACCCTAGTTTCTAACACACAATTAATCACAAGTTCATCTTCTGTAAGTGTTAAGTTCTTAGGAAAAGACAAAATAGCTATTATTAAAGTCGCTAATACTAACGAAAAAATCCACGCTATTAAATACGTTCCATTATTTATTACAAAAGCCACTACGAAGAAAACTATAAAAAGTAAAAATATTATCAAAGTAAATCTTTTTACGAATTTACTAGAACGGTTAACGAATTTCAGTCTACCTTTTTTTTCTATGACTTTTCCTTCATCTTCATCACTTAGCCCTACGGCATTTGCTAATTGAGAAGACACAATAGCCTTTTCAAATCGTCTTTTAGTCCTAGCTATAGTTTTCTTAGTAGGTGCTTTATTTGTTCTTTTCTTAAAAAACATATTTAGTTTCTTTAGTCGCTAATCGTTATTAAAGTAATTAACTATATTTGATGTTCCTTCACAGAAAAGGTAATCAATGATGGAAAGGTTATCTTCAAAATCAAATTTCTCATTAAAAACCTGATAATAAGGAGAAAATGAACCATTACAAAATTCTTTTTTCTTAGAAGACAGTTCCTCACACAAGGAAAAATCACCATTTTCGGCCATAAGTTCACTAGTTTGAAAAGTGGTAGTTACGTCACCTTTGCTGAACCTACCCTCAAAACATTCAAGTACTGTGGCGTGAAGGTTTTGGTTAAAGTCAAACAGAAAAGTCTCCTTTTTATGATAATGCGGAGCAAACATTTCTTCATACTCTTCAAAATATGGACTTGACTTATATGCAGATACTATTGAGCGCCAATGTTGTTTTTGCCATTGCATTACATATTCAATCTTCACATCCTTCATCAGTTGCTTACTATTTTCACTCTTTACTATAGGTATAGAAAGAGCTAATCTACCATTTGCACCTAATATATTTACCCTAGAACGGAAAGATTGCTTATTATAGTGTTCAAAGGCCTCAATTTTATAACATTTATTTTCAAAAAGTGTTTTATAATATGCTAGGTTGCCCAAATAAAGGGACGGAACAATTACCATTTCTTGTCAATTTTTATAAATTCTACTAATTTTTCTACGGCTTCTGTCTCCTTTATATTCCTCATAATAACCTCTTTACCTTTATAAAGAGTTACAAGTCCTACTCCTGAACCCACATAACCATAGTCTGCATCTGCCATTTCTCCAGGTCCATTAACTATACAACCCATAACAGCAATTTTTAATCCTGCGAAGTCCGATGTTGCCTTTTTTATTCGAATTAACGTATCTTGTAGCGCATATAGTGTGCGTCCACAGCCAGGGCATGAGATATATTCTGTTTTTGTAATCCTTACTCGTGAGGATTGAAGTATGGAGAATGCTGTATCACAAACGTCACCTGTTGCAATATTAGGCGCTTCTATCCAAACTCCGTCACAAAGGCTATCAATAAGCAACACGCCAAAGTCAGCAGCTGATTTCAGCTGAAAATTCTCTAATTCGCCATCCTCATAACATTTCTTAACAATAACAGGTAACATTAGCCCTGCTTCTTTTAGTGTAAATACCGCAGAACGGATAGCACCTAAGAAATGCTTAGACTTAGACGTTAAGATTAGCACTTTCTCACCAGAAGATTTAAGCTCTGTGATTTTCTCAGCATTTATCTCGTCACTATCTAAGAAAACGAAATTATTGTCTCCAGTGATATCAGGAATGCTACAGTTGTTAGTTCCGAAACTATAGTCAGGAGTTAGTTCATTGAAAGTACTAGACTCAGAAGTTGTAATTATTACTTTTACGTCATTATCACCTCCAAATCCGTGAACAGCTTTTCTATCTCTAGGTGTAAATTCATCAAAAGTATAAAGAGCTTGATTAAAATCAGGAATACACTCGTCGGACTCTCTATTTTCAAAGTATTTCACTAATTTTTTAGCTACTGGAATTTCATATTCAGGTTCTTCAGTCAGTGACACGCGAATAGTATCACCTATACCATCACTAAGCAGTGCTCCTATACCTACAGCTGAGCGTATACGTCCATCATTACCTTCACCTGCTTCTGTAACACCTAGGTGTAGCGGATAGCTCATTCCTCTTTTTTGCATTTCTGTGCATAACATACGGTAGGCGTGTACCATAGTATGTGTATTACTAGACTTCATAGATACGACAACGCGTTTAAAGTTAAACTCCTCACACATCTCCAGCATTTCTATTGCTGAGGCTGTCATACCTTGAGCTGTATCTCCATATTTAGACATTATACGATCCGAAAGAGAGCCATGGTTAACACCTATACGTACGGCAGTATCATTTTCGGTACATATATCAAGAAACTCTTTAAATTTAGCCTTAAGTCTATTTTTCTCGTTATCCCATTCTTCGGCACTATATTCATAATTAGTAAATGTAGCTCTTTTATCTACGAAGTTACCAGGATTTATGCGCACTTTATCCACATATAGGGCTGCGACATTAGCGGCACGGGGATTAAAGTGTATATCTGCCACAAGAGGTGTATCAACACCTTTTATTTGCAAGCTATGTTTTATATTTTTCAGGTTTTCTGCTTCTGTGACACCTTGAGCGGTAAGTCGCACTATTTCTCCACCATACTCAACGATTCTAAGAGTTTGTGCAACGCTAGCATCTGTATCATTAGTTGATGTTGTACACATAGACTGCACCACTACAGGTTCACCTCCCCCTATAGTCACTTGCCCACATTTAACGCTATGTGTTATTCTTCTCTTAAACTGGGTATATGAGTTACAGAATTCCATTTTGAATTAATTAATCATTTAATTATTTAATTATATATATATTTTCGCACTATCTTTCGCATAGTCTTTCGCACCTTCTTTTATAGCTTCTTTTAGTCTGCACAGGGCAGGAAACCAAGGTCTCTCTTTTTTCAAGAATGGTCTAGGGAATCTCTAACAGCTATGCTTTAACGCTTTCAAATTTTAAAGCCTCATCTTTTAATTTTATAAAATGCGCCACAGGAACCGCTATGGCTTATTTTATAAAATCAAAACCTAAGGCTTTAAAATTCGAAATCGTTTAAAGCCTAGCTATTAGAGCCTCCCTTGATTTTTGCGTTTTTGGGCATTTTAAGCACAGCAGCCTTCGTGCGCTGTGAGCATTGAAATGCCCAAAAAGGTGAAAAATGTGAGCCGTTATTGGAAAAAGCGGAACCCATGCTTCTGCCGGAAACTATAGTTACCTTATTCGGTTTAAAGAACGTAACAACATCTCATCACGTATCACGCCACGGAAGGCTAGGTAGATTAGGATGGCAGAAATTATAGGGAACACGTCAGCAATCTTATAAGATATCAACGACATATCAGTATTCATCTTAGTAATATAGTACACGATAAACCCTTGAGCACCTAGGAGCATAACGACAAGTGCAAAACAAAGTCTCACTTGTAGCATTCTCTTTCTATACAAGAAGATAGTAAAGAATGACACTATAGTACATATCAATATAAGACTACCCATAAGCGGAGTTCCTGCAATTACAGACTCTACACCATCAGCAGTTATAGCCTTTAATTTGAATGCCTTTAATATGATAGTCTCGTCTGCTAAAGGTATTTCAGCAAGGTTTAGACTCATCGTCAAAGTCATTAATACGGTAACAATAAGAAAATAAAGTGATTGTACTCTTTGAATCATAATATATTAATTTAAATTTTATGTTTTTTAGCCACCTTCCAAGAGTCCTTGCTAGGATTGCTATAGTTATGTTTAGGCAAAGATAGCTTTTTTTCTTTATTTGTCAATTCAATACTTAGGAAAATTAAAAAATATGCTATATAAATAGCAACTAATTCACTATATCTAAAATCTATATAGTTAAAACTAGAATAAGGAATTTTTACTGCAAACTCAGCAACTTCTACGATATAATCTATAATCACACACGCTAATTTCCCAACAATCTGTATATCAAAGATAACATATATTATCGCCAAACCTAACAAAGGAGCTATAAAGGGAGCTATAAGCATATTAGATAATACAGAAACTGTAGATATACTTCCAAAATAATATAACACTAAAGGGAAGGTTGCTATCTGTGCACTTAAAGTCACCACACACGACAATAAGATGTAATTCAACATATTACTATGAATATTAACATATCTACGATATTTTGATATGCCGTATAAAATACCAGCTACAGCAGTAAATGACAACTGAAAACTTATATCATACAATAAGGTCGAATCATAAAGTAACATAATAAATGCTGTGCCGAATAAGATATTATACCTTAACATAGAATTCTCTAGCTTCAACTGCGCATAACCTAAAAATACCATCATAATTGCTGCACGTATTGCAGAAGGCTGAAAACCTATAAGCCATACATACAAAAATAGTAAGATAGCAATAAATACTAACTTTAATATCTTTAGTGCATAAGTGAGGTTCATAAAGTATAAACTTATACTTAGAATGATGTACAAAATCCCTATATGGAGACCAGAAATTGCAAGAATATGCGCTATACCTGCATTCTTGAAAGTCCTTTCTTTCGTTTTTGACTTATAATCCTCATTCCCTATCATCATCTTTTGTAATAATGTGAAATTGTTGGAATATTGTCCAAGTGTTGCTAGTCTACTATTAATTTTTGTTTTTGCATCTTGTAGAAAAATGGGATTTTTATCTACATATTTTTTGAGGTCTTTGTTAGGGTAGGCAACCAATTTCTGAGTGTAGCCCTTAAGTCTGCTAGCTGTAGATTTATCTACACCAAAATCTATAATTTCTTGGGTATAGGCTTCGAGTTCTATAATTTTATATTTGCTAGTAAGCTCATCACTAGGCTCATAAAATTCTAATATAGATTTAAACCCTTTGTATTGTTTTGTAGAATCCTCTGTTAAAACACATTTTATAACATCTACCTCATAAATATCCCTAGCTACACGTTCTCCTATTTTACAAACTACTGTAACTTTTTCGTTATTCTCCACCCTTACTTGATATTTATGAAAGAACATGCTTAACAACACCCCTATCATAATAATGGCCACATAAGGTCTACAAGTTCTGAAATATATAAAAGGTAAAAACAATAAAGCCCATAACCCTAAAAATATACCTGCTATTAAACTTGGCGTTATCCATAAAAATGGAACTAATTTCAATTTCCTTATGTAATCATTCATTTTTTAGGTATTAAGTGTGGGTGTTAGGTAATGCGAAAGAGTCCAAAACACAGATGCGTTTTGGACTCTTTTTAGTTAGTTGAAAATATATTATGTATATAATAATAAACTTATTCAATAACTTCTACATTTACAGCTTGAGGACCTTTTTTACCATCTTCAAGATCAAACTGAACTGCTTGGTCTTGCTCTAAACCTCTAAAACCATCTTTGTTAATTCCTGTGTAGTGAACGAAAACGTCGCTACCTGTTTCAGCTGTGATAAAGCCATAACCTTTGGCAGAATCAAACCATTTTACTGTACCTTTCATAAAAAATTTTGTTTTGTAAATAAATATTCACAACAAAGTAAGTCAAAATAATTGCATAAACAATACTTTTTCATTTTCTTTACATAATAAA
>JAWXTP010000061.1:0-16569 GCA_044433415.1 Rikenellaceae bacterium | reverse complement strand
TTTATTCCATTCAGCAGAGCGAAGGAGAGTTTTTTCTCTCTTTCCTCTCTGAAAAAATATTTTATCCTATTCCCTGCAACATTCAAATTCCTCAGTTGCATTTACAAGTTGAATTCAAGATGACTCAAAATTTGGGAGTTGTCTATTATGACCTCTTTCACCTTACGTGCGAGAGAGAAGTGCAAAAAATATTTAGTGAAATAGCGAAGATTGCAAACGGTTAGCATTTTCGCACAATTAATAACAACTTAAAACAACAACAATATGGATCAAATAAATACAACAATTATAGAATTTATAAAGAGTAGAGGGGTCGATGACTATTCAAGGTTTCGCAACTTCTATATGTTTAACGAAACATACTTGATGCAAAATTCCCATATTGCAGATATAGAACCTTTAGACGATGAGCAGATGGAGTGGATTCTAAATTATTTTGAATTATATTTCGAAGAGTGATAGAATAACCATTTAACCACACTCTATATAACCAAACAAGTTAAACATTTAAAACTTGAACATGCAGTGCTTAGTGATATATTTGATTTTTAGAAGTACCTATATGTAGTACTCATAATATTAAGGCGTTTATTTAGGAGACTATTTTAAACGCCTTTTTTTAGCTTGCAAACCATGAATGTTTTTTGTAACTTTGTGAATTAAGATTTGTTGGTTTTACTTGCAGTCTGTAAATTTAGGTCTAAATAAAAATATACCATGTCAAGCTATCAAAATATAATAGATTCTATAAGAGAAGTTTATCCTGTGTCTGATGAAACTATAGCTATGCTTATCTCTAACTTTAGAGAACACAAAATAGCACCTAAAGATCAAATCATAACCAAAGGTAAATTTGATAATAAAGTTTACTTTATAGAGAAGGGCTTGACACGTTCATTTTGTATTTGTAAAGACAAAGAGGTAACTTCCTGGTTTTCAAAGCAAGGAGATATTACATTTGGTTTGCTAGATCTTTATCATAATAAACCAGGTTTTGAATATGTAGAAGCCTTAGAACATACTTTAGCATATTCTGTGCCTATAGAAGTTATTAATACTCTTTGTGAGACAAGAATAGATTTTACGATGTATTGGTTAAAGATACATCAAGAGTGCCTGCTTGCTGTACAACAACATAGAATTGATAGACTGTCTATGAGTGCTAAAGAACGATATAATAAATGGGTGACAACTTATGGGGAATTACATAATAGAATTAACCTGGGTTATATAGCTTCTTTTTTGGGTATGGAACTTCCAACACTTAGTAAAATTAGAGCAAATGATTAAAGTATGCTTTTAAAAGCCTTTAAATCTGTATTTAATAGCATTTTTTAATTTAGATTAAATTTTAATTCGTAATTATAGAGTATTTTTGTTTCAAGTAATGTAAAATAAACCAAAACTATAATTATGAACAATTCTATTACAACGAAACAACGTAGCGTATGGATAGACCTAGTTAAGGTCATAGCCATATTTATGATGATTGCAGTGCACTGCACTGACAATGTAACACCTGCTGAGCGCTCAGAACCTTGGTATAATCTGTGGGGAAGTATTTACGGCTCATTTATGCGCCCTGCCATTCCTTTATTCGTCATGGTTACAGGTATATTGTTATTACCTATAAAAATGGAAATTACTCAATTCTATCGTAAGCGTGTCCTTAGAGTAGTAGTTCCTTTCTTAGTATGGTCAGTGATTTATAACCTATTTCCTTGGATTACAGGCTTGTTTGGAATCAACCCAGCAATAATTAACGAATTTTTCGCATGGGTAACACCATCACAAGAGTTAGGTGATGCCCTGTATAACATTGCTATGATACCTTTAACATTCTCTTACTTTGCGGTTCAGATGTGGTACGTGTTCCTACTGATAGGTATTTACCTTTATCTTCCTTTTTTCTCAGCTTGGGTTAAATCTTCTACTAAAAAAGAGCAACATATATTTCTATTTATATGGTTCATTTCTTTATTCATACCTTATTTACGTCAATATGTAGTTTCTGATTTATGGGGTGTATGCTCATGGAATGAGTTTGGTATGTTATATTCGTTTGCAGGATTTAATGGCTATTTGCTACTTGGTTACTACCTAAATGAAAATCCTATAAAGTGGAGTAGTGCTAAAATGATATTGGTATTCGTCCCTATGTTTGTCATAGGTTATCTTGTTACCTTCTTTGGATTTAAGAGTATTACTGCTATGCCTGGTGCATCAGTAGAGTTGGTAGAGTTATTCTACACTTATTGCACTCCAAATGTATTGATGTTAACACTTCCGATTTTTGTCTTTGTACAAAGAGTTAATATTAAATCAATAGGAGTTAAGAATGTTCTAAAAAGTCTATCAGTTTCTACTTTTGGGATATGGATGTCGCATTATCTATTCCTAGGGCCTTGCTATATGTTAGTAGAGTCTTTAGAAATTCATACTATGCTTAAAATGATATTATGTTCAGTTATGCTACTTACAGTAACTTGGTTGTTTGTAGCTCAGATTCTTAAAATCAAAAAAATAGGTAAATGGATAATGGGTTAAACATCAATCATAATTTGTTGAATGTCAGCCCACGCATAGCTGTCATAGATTCATTGCGTGGGATGGCTATAGCTGCAATTTTCTTGATTCACACCTCTAATCATTTTTTATATAACAACTTTCCAGAGGATGTTAGCAGTCTAGATAGCTACTTAAAGAGCTTCCTGTATTTTATCTTTGAAGGTAAGGCTTATACCATATTTGCCGTTCTTTTTGGCTTTACCTTTGCTTTACAGGCAGATAATTATAAGTGGCGTTGCGGTAGAGATTTTGGAGGTGTTATGCTTTGGCGTATGGTGCTATTAGTGTTGATAGGTTTAGTAAATGGAGCGTTATTTTTAGGTGGCGACCCGTTGGTATTTTATGCATTGACTATGATGCTTGTTATTCCTCTACGTAATCTTTCAACTAGTTGGTTGACAATACTTGCTTTAGTGTTTCTTATACAACCCTTAGAACTTCTAAATAGCATATTCAGTTTGTACGATACTACGGGGCATTATTCGGAATATGGCATTTTAAATAGTGTTTTGATCGAAGGTAATGCTTTGTCTACATTTTGGGCAGGAATGACAGTTGGTATAAAAGGTGCTTTGAAGTGGGCTTTAGAGACAGGTCGTTTCACCCAAACTATAGGACTTTTTCTTGTGGGTATTATTGCTTATCGCCATAATATATTCAATGATGCTTATAAGTGGACTCGTCACTACATAAAGTACTTAGTTGTAACTGTAGTGTTATATCTTCTTTATATTTATGTTTTTGACTTCTTTAAAACTTATTATAATTTGTTTTTTGTATTATCTGTAGTTTCTGTGTTTGTAAAACTAGAAGAATATTTTAAGGGTAAAGGCTTATTTAGTTGGTTGGCAATTTACGGACGTTTGAGCTTAACAAATTTTGTGATGCAATCTTTGTTTGGAGCATTGTTATACTATCCATGGGCTTTAGATTTAGGTTCTAAGTTAGGGGTTTTTTGTAGCGTAGTGATAACAACTTTTTTCTTGATTATTATACAAATTCTTTTTAGTAAAATGTGGCTTTTTTATTTCAAAAGAGGTCCACTAGAACAACTTTGGTATAAAGCAACTTATTTGTTTAAGTAGTAATTTCGTTATTAGGGCATTCCGTATCAATTATGATTTACGGAATGCTCATTTTGTATAATTGATAATTATTTAAACCTATAAAGTTAAATTGTTAGACACATTGAAGAAACTAACAATTTATTGAGCGCGCAAAATCTCCAATTAAGTTTATAATTTTTTAATTTTTATTTAGAGTTTTGAGAAAAATTATTTTTTTAGTTATGTGTGTATTTTGGATTGTTTTATTATGATTGTAGTAAACGTTCTTTATAAATAATATTATACATTTGATGTCGTGTGTCTAGGTTGAGTTTATTTATACAATGTATTAACCATAGAACCAATAGGGTAGTGAGCAATCAATAAAAGAAATTCATTAGCTCTTATAAACATATAAAAAATGGAGAAAAACTGTAACTTTCTCCATTTCATATATTTTGTATTTTATTTATTCATTCCACCACCTTGGTTATTACGGCGTTGGAATTCAGATCTGATACGTTCACTAACCTGTCTTTCAACATTATACATCTCCATAATTTGTTGAAGAGATAGTATTTTTTTGAATTTATAGAAATATTCACGTTTTAAATCTGTTGTTTTTTCTGTTATTACAAATGATTCTAAAATTTGAGCTTCTATTTGTTCGTCCGTAGGAGTTTCCTCTCTTTTGTGAGTATTTTGTTTATGATCAGGACGAAGGTCATCTAATTTTTTACTGTACTCAGTATAAATTTCAGTAAACTGCTTTGTTTTAGTTTCGTTAAGTTGCAAATGTTTTATAATAACATTCATCTGCATTTGTTGTAGTCCTTTATTATTAGGAACTCTTGCTCCTCCTTGTCGAGCTTGTGAATATGACACATAGCTAGTAGAAATTATAAGGAAGAATATTAAAAAATATTTTGTGACTTTTTTCATAATTTAATCAGTTGGAAGGTTTGAGTAAAAATCATCTTCATAAGCAATTTCAGAGAATAGATTTGAAATTTCACTATCAGAAAGACTACATAAATAAGAATCTATACTAGCATTTACATTTTCGTAAGCCAAATAATCTGAGTTTGTAAATGATGATGTTTCATCTTTCATTGTTAAAGTTAACATAAGTCCTGCAATAAACATAGCCGCAATAGCAGAAGTAAAGGATATTATTTTTCTAAATCTTAAATTTATACGTTTTTTCTCTTGTTCTTCAACTTTTGAAAGCATGTCCGCAGAAAATTTCTCGAAGAAATCATCCGAAGGTGCCGCGTAAGGCATCTTTTTCCCTATTTTATTAATATCAAAATCTTTCATAGCTAACCTCCGTGTTGTTTAATATATATTCTTTAATTTTATTACTAGCGTAATGGTAATTTGTTTTTAATGTAGCAATGCTACTGTTTGTCACCTCAGCAATTTGTTCATAAGTCATTTCCTCAAAATAGCGTAAGTTAAATGTAATACGCTGTTTCTCAGGTAGAGATAGTAGTGCTTTTTGTAAAGCTGCCTCGGCTGAATTAAAATCTATGTCTCTTTCTGATTCAAAGAGATTTACTAATTTACTCTTTTCATCATAAGAATCCATCTCCAGTCGTCGTTTTGTGCAGTGTCTAAGTGCCTCATTAGTTGCAATTTTATAAATCCAAGTTTTTAAAGAAGATTCACCTTTAAAATTCCCTATGTATTTATATACGTTTATAAAACATTCTTGCATAACATCCTGAGCATCTTCATGTTTGACGACTAATCGTCGTATGTGCCAATATATAGGCTCCGTAAACACTTGCATCAAAAGACTGAAACCTTCTTGTCGTGTCTTGACACTCGAAAGAAGTTTAAGTATTTCTTTTTCTTTTTTATCAGTCATTATTTATGTGCTAATTTCTTTTCCGTATTCACATATATAGAACATCAATTTATATAAAGGTTAAAATTAAATGAAAAAATATTTTATTTTTCATGAGTCTTATATTTTTATTTACCAACCTAATACAGGTACATCGCGTGCAAGTTACAAATTATTAATGTAAAGACAAATATTTTTAAAACCTTTTTTAACTTTTCAAAGTTCTATTGTTCTATACTTGTGAACCCGATGTTATAAATACATCACCACAGGTTAGATTGACAAAAACTTTTTAAATTATTTTAAAACCAATTTTAACTTTTCGAATATTAGTTGTTCTATACTTGTGAACCCGATGGTAAACAAATATACGGGTTTACATTAAATTAATTAATCACATTTTAAATTTATAAAAAAATGAAAACTTTAAGAATTAAAACTATTTCAGCTACTTTAGTATTAACAGCACTTACATTAACAGTTAACGCACAACAAGGAGGTCGTCCACAACAAAGACCAGGTGGTGGAATGGGAAAAGAAACAATCGCTCCTGAGAAAATGGCTGAAAAACAAACAGATAAATTAGATCAAGAATTAGAGTTAACTGATTCACAAGAAAAGAAAATCTATGCTATCTATTTAAAACAAGCACAAGAAGCAAGCAAAAAACGTGAAGAAGCTCCTAAAGAAAAAGGTGAAAGAACTGAGCAATTTAGAGAAGAACGTGAAGCAGCTATGACAGCTATGAAAGAACAACGTTTAGCAAATCTTAAAGAGGTGATGTCTGTTCTTAACGATGAGCAAAAAATAAACTTTGCAATTTTATTAAGTAAAAAGGGTAACGGTAAAGCTCAACAAGGTCGTCCACAAGGACCAAGACAAGGAATGCAAGGTCAAAGAGGTGGTCAACGTGGACAACAACAAGGTGGTAAAGGTGTACAACAACAACGCCAGCAACCTAACGGTGGTCAACAACAAAGAGGTGGTGAAAGAGGTAGAAGACCTGAAGCTCCACAACAAGAAACTTCTGTAGAATAACAGTCGTGAAATTTTAATTATGTCTAAAGAGCACAGTCCGCAAGGATTGTGCTCTTTAAAATTAATGGTAGTCCTAGACAGAGTTTAATTTACACTCCCTAGTCCTAAAATCAATAATTAACGAGTAGCAAGTTTTGCTTCCTCAAAAGATATATTTAAAGCCATAGCCACTCCTTTACCATAAGCCTCATCAGCCATTGCACAGTTGCGCACATGGCGCTGTTTTATAAATAACTCTGAGTCACCCATCGAACGAGCTGTATTTTCAAATAGAACTTGTTGTTGTTCCATACTCATAAGTCTGAATAAGTCTCCAACTTGAGAGAAATAATCATCGTCATATTCTCGTTCGTTATAAGTGTAGGCATCACCTTTTAATTTTAAAGGAGGTTCTTTCAATTCTGGAGAATCTTGCCATTCACCATAACTATTTGGTTCGTAACCTATTGTCGAGCCATGATTACTGTCCGTACGCATCTGACCATCTCTATGATAAGAATGGAAAGGACAGCGAGGCATGTTTACTGGAATCTTGTCATGATTGACACCTAAACGATAACGTTGAGCATCACCATAAGAGAAAAGTCGTGCTTGTAGCATTTTGTCAGGTGAGTAACCTATACCATGAACTATATTCATAGGGTTAAATGCAGCTTGCTCAACCTCAGCATAATAGTTGTCTGGATTTTTGTTAAGTTCCATGATTCCAACATCCATAAGAGGGTAGTCCTTATGTGGCCAAACTTTAGTCATATCAAAAGGATTTATAGCGGAGTTGTCAGCTTGCTCCTCAGTCATTATTTGTATTTGGAATTGCCAACGTGGAAAATTACCATCTTCTATGGCTTGATATAAGTCGCGTTGATTAGAGTCTCTATCTTTACCTACTATAGCTTCTGCTTCGGCATCCGTGATGTTTTTTATACCTTGTAAGGTGCGCAAGTGAAATTTGACCCATGTGCGTTCATTATCTTTATTTATAAAGCTATATGTATGACTACCAAATCCATGCATGTGTCTAAACGATGCAGGTATACCCCTGTCACTCATAATAATTGTTACCTGATGTAAGGATTCAGGCAGTAAGGTCCAAAAGTCCCAGTTGCTATTAGCACTGTGCATATTTGTTCGAGGGTCTCTTTTTACGACGTGATTTAAATCAGGGAATTTCATAGGGTCACGCATAAAAAATACAGGAGTATTGTTCCCAACTAAATCCCAGTTGCCACTATCTGTGTAAAACTTCATTGCAAAGCCTCTAATGTCTCTTTCAGCATCAGCAGCACCTCTTTCACCAGCGACGGTTGAAAAGCGAACGAAACAATCTGTTTTCTTTCCAATTTCAGAGAACATGGTTGCGCAGGTGTATTTTGTAATATCATTTGTCACTGTAAAAGTGCCAAAAGCGCCCGAACCCTTAGCATGCATACGTCTTTCAGGTATTACTTCACGGTCGAAATGTGCTAGTTTCTCAATTATCCAATGGTCTTGAATAAGCATAGGTCCTGGTTGTCCAGCAGTTTGAACATTTTGATTATCGACTACTAAACGTCCAGAGGATGTAGTCATTTTTCTTGTTGTTTTTTCCATATAAATACAAATTTTGCTTTATTATTTTTATAAAGCAAAATCTGTGCAATAATATATAAAAAACACAAAAACTACTTTTAGCCTTTAAAAGTAGTTTTTGTGTTTTTTATATATTATATTATGGCTTAGTTGTTAAGTGTGCCTACAACTTGGTATTGAACACCCTGACTTGTAGGAATTTGTTTGTAAAGTACATTTTCGAATTCAAAGAATATAGTTCCATCTACATAAACTTCACGTACATTAACCTCTGGAAGTTCAGGAACTATCATTCCGTATTCTGGTTGAGTTACTACATAATTATTATTACCTTTTTGTTGATAAATTATACCCCCTGAGGTGTAATATGTTTTGTTATTATGTATAATAGTTTTTAAAACTGTGTTTGCTATTGTTGTAATTAAACCTACTGGAGGTGCAACTAAAACATATTTAGAATTTATTTTTTTGTAGTAATTAGAGCCTGAACGGTAGTATGTTAAACCATTATGTTTTACTGTAACATATTTAGGTGGCAATGTATGCACTGTTACTTGCTTTGGCTTACTAACTTGTTTAATTGTTTGTTTTGTGTTATTCTTGTTGTTTTTTTTATTAACTTCTGTTTTTTTTCTTGAGTTTTGTGCAAAGGTATTTTCAGTACTAATAATAGATAATGAAAATAGTGCAAACGCAAATAGAATTATTTTACTCATAACTTTTTATTTTAGATTAAAAATTAAAATTATTACAAATATAATGCTTTATTTATTTTAAACGTATTTTTTTTACAATAAATTGTCTTCAGATTTGAATATTATTTGAATTAAACTCTCAAATAAATAAAAAAGGTATATTTTTGGTATAGTTTAATATTTTTAGTAACTTTACATAATATAATTCTTATAAGAATGATATATAAGACTTAAAATAACTCAAATTTCATACGATTTAGCACTATATTATATTGTGTAAATTATTTGTAATAACTTGAAATATAGCATTAATTTAATTTTGATTAATTTTTTATTAAAAACATGATTGATTATTCTAATAAAGGTGTCGTTTGGTACGCAATGAAAACCACTTATAAGCGAGAACTTAAAGCCAAGGTATTTTTAAATGAACGCTCCATAGAGAATTTTATTCCTATGCGACAAACTGCAGTTGTGGAAAAGGGGAAAAAAAAGATAATTTTAAAGCCTGCAATTCATAATCTGATATTTGTCAAAACGGACATAAACGAACTAAATGATATTAAATCACAGCTTCCATTTCTTCATAATTGTTTAGAAGGAAGTAATAATGTATTATCACCTATTATTGTTCCCGATTTAGAAATGGGACAGTTTATAGAAATCACAAATAAATCAATGGATAAATTAGATTATATTGATTTAACTTCTACTTGTCTTCAAAAAGGGACTCGTGTAAAAATAACAGGAGGTGAGTTTTGTGGATATCAAGGCACTTTAGTTAAAGTGAAAGGAATCCGAGATAAACGAGTTGTTTTGAGCATTGAGGGACTAATCACAGTAGCGCTTACATCAGTAAGCTCTGATTTAATAGAGAAAATTTAAAGGCAGGGATAATCTGATTCCTTAAAATATTAAAAATACAACCTAGATTTTATGCTCTGTATCTTATAGGTTGTATTTTTGTCTTAATATCTTTTTATTCAGTCCTATTAATAGTAATTTGTTAGGAGTGCTTTCCTTTGTTTGTAATCAGGCATTTCCTTTTCAACAAGTGTCCAAAAGTCTTTAGAATGGTTTTGGTGTATAAAATGACATAATTCATGTAAAATTATGTATTCAATGGCTGCTTGTGGTTGATGTATAAGACTTATATTTATCCTTATAAGTCTTTTTGGTGTACATTGCCCCCAATATCTTTTAACGAATTTATATTCTAATTTTGAGGGATATAATTTGTATTTAACACCAAAATTATCAATAATAGGTCTCATAATTTCTATAAACACTCTAGGGGCTATTGTTGCATGCCATTTTTTGAGAGCTAGCTCGATATTTGTGTTTGATCTGCAATTTATTATTAACTTACCTGCGTCTGTAGTAAATATTTCTGTTATATTTGCGCTATGTATCTCTAAAATATACTCTTTCCCTAGTATGTAGTGTTTTGATCCATTTTCATAACTTAACTGTACGAATGATGTATTATTTTCTGCATTGTCACATTGTTTTTTAATCCAAGATGATTTACTAACTACAAAATTCTTAATATAAGGTAAAGAAAGATTGTTAGGTGACTTAACGACAACTTTTTTATCCTTTTTATTTACAGATATTACAAGTGATTTACGATTTGAAAATTCAATATCATAATCTATAAATGTATCTGAACTTATTTCTAACTGTTCGTGTATTATTTTTGTCATTTTCTGCATAGCATATTTATTTTTAATACAAATGTACAAATATTTAGTATTTATTTACTATTTTTGAATTAAAATTTATGTTATGACAAGAAGACTTATAGAATGTGTCACTAATTTTAGTGAGGGTATAAATATTGATATTATAAATGCAATAGCAGATGCAATTAGGTCTGTAGAAGGGGTTGAATTATTAAATATAGATCCAGGTAAAGCTGCAAATCGCACAGTTTACACTTTTGTAGGTGAACCTGAGTTAGTTGTAGAATCAGCATTTAGAGCTGTTAAAAAAGCGCAGGAATTAATAGATATGCGTTTACACAGGGGAGAGCATCCTCGAATAGGAGCTACAGATGTAATGCCTCTTATCCCTATAGAGGGTGTCACTATGGAAGAAACTGTAGTTTATGCACGAGGTTTAGCTAAGCGTGTTGGAGAGGAACTTAAAATCCCTGTATATTGTTATGAAAATGCAGCGTTTGACGAGAAGCGCAGGAATTTAGCTAGTTGTCGAAAAGGTGAATATGAAGGTATAAAAGAAAAGTTAGCTGATCCTTTATGGAAGCCCGACTTTGGTTCTTTTGAATATAATGATGTTGTAGCACAAAGTGGAATTTCTGTTATAGGAGCTAGAGAATTCCTTTTAGCCGTAAATTTTAACTTAAATACTGACTCTGAGCACATTGCAAAAGAAATAGCTTTAGACGTTCGCGAAAAAGGGCGAATAATACGCGATTCTGAGGGTCAAAAAATCGTTGATACTGCTGGTTGTATCATTGTGAAAAAGGGGCTTATTTCGGGTCTTAAGGCTATTGGGTGGTATATTAAGGAGTACGGAAAGGCACAAGTGTCTACAAATATTACAAACATGCATACAGCACCTTTAAATGTAGTTTTTGATGAAGTATCTAGGAAAGCAGGGCAGTACGGTGTTAAAGTTACAGGTACAGAGATTATTGGTCTTGTTCCTTTGAGAGCTTTGTTAGACTGTGGTAATAACTACCTAGAAGCAGAAAATTCAAAAGTTGATTTAAATGAATCAGAAATCATAGAATATGTAATTGTCAAATTAGGTCTTAGCGAATTGTGCGAATTTAAACCTGAAGAGAAAATTATAGAATATTTATTAATGAAATAGATTTTGTCGATTTATTAAATCAGTATTAGATTTCTTGGATATATATTAAAATTATGCTTTATATTAGATATTTAATTAATTTGCACTATCGAATCATAATATACATTATGTTTAATAGGATAATATGGGTAATTACCGAAAACCTCAAGTTTTCGGTAATTGTCTTATTTCAACAAACCTTCTAATAAAGTATCTAATTGTGCAGCATTAAAACCTATATCTACTATCTTTCCATGTTTATCTATTAAAAACACTCCCCCTCCAGCATTTCCTATACCATATTTATACCATATCTCAGATTTGTCATTTATATCAACAAGATTTAACCACTTCATACCGATACGTTTCATAGCCGCTTCCATAGCTTTTGTGTTATCCTTTTCTCTAGCAACACCTATGATATCAAAACCTAGGTCTTTATACTTTTCCCACACATCTATAAATGATTTAGTTGTATGCATACATGGTCCACACCACGATGCCCATAAGTCTAAAACAACAACTTTATTTTTAATTAAGCCAGATAATTTGTGAGTATTTCCATCTAAGTCAGGAGCTTCGAAGTCTATAAAATCAGAACCATTTTTAAGTTCGCCACCTAAGATTTTAAGCTCAATTCTTTTATACATTGGATTATCGGCATAATCTTTTGTAAAATGCTTATATAAAACATCTTTATATTTACTATTCAATGTAGGATTAACTGTACTATTATTTCTATCAACAAGTATCCCTAACATAGCTAATGAAGCCTCATTATTGTTACTTAGTACCAGATTTAATATTTCATTATGAAGATTATCTCGTATTTCTGTGATTTTATGTTCTATAACTTTACCTTCTTCATTGAATTGCATATTGTTTTGCACCAAATATTTTTGTAATCTATACAGTGAATCACGCTCTATAGGTGTTAATTTGTTTTGCCTTATCCCCCTGATAAACCCCTTATATTCTTCAGAATAAGCATCTTCGCCTAGCTCGTAATAAAGTTTATTACTTAAAGGTTCTAACTTTTCATTATATTTATTTGCAAGCTCTATATCAATACTTTGAAAATGTTTATTTAATTCACCTCCGACAATCTTTCTATCTGCGTATCTGTCATGTGGATAAATCTCTAGCTTTACGACAGGCTCTTCCAGCATAAACTGATATGTGTACCAAGCACTGTTATCATATTCACTTTTAAATACTAATGTGTACAATTCAGGGTATTCAAAATTAAGACTATAACTAAATGTACCGTCGTTGTTGATTTTAATTTCTATAGGCTTGCTAACTCTATAATCTGTACCTTTAGGAGCTAATAATAAAATTTTGTCTTTTGGTCTATTGATAATTTGTCCTTCTATTTTACATACTTTTTGTGCAACTGCCATAGTAGACATAAATGACAGCAATATTAGGGTTAAAAAATACTTCATATTAAAAAAATAATAATTTGTTCATACATAAAAGAGCTCATAAACAACCACCTTTATGAGCTCTTTTAATTTCCTACTTACTTAATTTACTTTATTTTTACTAGTTTTTAACTGCTTCAAAGGCATCAATATAGGCATAAAGAATATCAAAGCAATTATAGAGAACATAAGCCCACCTATAGAACCTAAAGCAAATGAAAACCAAAACTGTTCTTTAGCGCCATCCATTAAAAAAGGAATTAAACCAAGAACTGTAGAGAAAATAGTTAGGAACACAGGTGTAATTTTATGGTTATATGCTTTCATATAAATCACTCCCCTACTTAATTTCCTACCTGTTGTTTCATTTGTAATGTTATTATATTCATTTATAATGTATATAGCTGCATTTACTACCAGTCCACTCAATAAAACCAAAGAAGCAAAGCCACCTGTACCAAAATAAACCTTACTAAAATAGAACGTTAAGAAAGTACCAATAAAAGATATAGGTATCAACGATATAATAACAAGAGGCTTAATCAAAGACTCAAACAATATAGAGCAAACAAAGAAAATAATTACTATAATAACCAATATTAACCAATATTGTGAGCCATCATCTCTTCTCCATCCATACGAACTATTCTCACACTTAAAACCTATAGGAAGCGTACTATTTAACTCCGACGTTACAGTTTCTACATATCTATCAGCTAGTGTGTATGAACCTAAGAAGTTAAAGGCAACATTAAGCGTATATTCCTGATTCTTTTTAACAATAGAATTTTTAGCCTTTCGTTTACCTATTTCTCCAAGATTAGAAAACTTTATTTTCACATCATCTTGATCCACATAACTGTTAAACAAACTCCACACATCAAATTTATCTATGTCCGAAGAAACAACAGATATATCTGTATCTATATTACCTGTTTTAGCAATTTCTGTTGTGTTGACAATATTATTTAACGCTGTATATGTTTGCACTAGATTGATATTGTAAAGAGCAACCTTTTTCATGTCGTACTTTATGTACATCTCATTAAGAGACTGAGGTGCATTTCTATAATAGTAATTCTCAACTGTCTGAACTTCAACGTCTGATACACGTTTATTGTCTTTCATCTTCTCACATAACTGTTCAGCTATGGTAAATAACTTATCGTAATTATAACCAGAGATAGCTATTCTGTGTGACTTATATGTTAAGTTAAGAGAATTACTAAAACCCTTCTCACTCACACCATAAGTACTCCAGTCTACTCCACCGACAAGAAGCGCTGCACCGATAACCTCATTCTCCAAAGAATAGGGGAAAGCGCTTTTTGCAGCTTCCTCAGTGAAATGTACTTCTATACTACCGCCACGACCATTAATATTTGTGATAAAACGCTCTATCTCATCATACTTGTTGAGTATGTTTTCTATATTGATTATCTTCTCATTAATTTGTGCAGCAGTACCCCCCTCGGGCATCTGAGCTCTAATATTTAGTACCATTTGCTTCTCCTCACGTGAACGAGAAAAAGACTCCGACACTGTACCGAATAATCTTAAAGTACCACCAAGACAATATTCTAAAGGTGTTTTTAAAGTCCCTTGATAAAAAGGACTACCTATAGTTTTATTATATGCATTATGATACCACTTTTTCTCTACCTCTTCTTCGTACCAATATTTCTTTTCACCAATCTTTGAAGGTAATAGATGGAAAGGTATACCAAATGCAATAACTAGAATAGTAATGTATATCCATTTACGTTTTTGAGTAAATTTTATATAATTAGTGTATACTCTACTAAATCTAATAATCCTACGTCTTGATTTTCTAGACTTAGTTACTTCCAAACTTCTATAATTGTATTTTTCAATAATTGCAGGTACAAATAATAGAGATACTAAAAGTGAAACTGTCAGATTAATGATAATAATAGCTGAGAAATCTGCAAGGTCTTCACGAATTGCATCAGGCATAAAGAAAATAATTATCAATGAACCTATAGTTGTTAGTAGAGCAGCTAAAATTGCCATAAACACTTTCCTATTATGGTAGTAACTATAGTGATCTACCATCACAATGGAGGTATCTATTACAATACCAAACGCAACGGCTATACCTGCTAAAGAAAATATGTGAAGTTGTACATCAAATAAGTAGTATAAGATTACAGAAATCAACACATTAGCCACTAAGGTGATCGCAATGATTGACAAGTAACGGAAGCTGCGGCTTACTATCCACACAAAAACCAACAGAATTATTAAAGATAAGAAAGTTCTTCGTATCAGTTTTTCTAACTCCAGCTTAATTTCTTCAGCTTCGTCTTTATTTAGTACTACATAATAATTGTCTATTAAATTTTCTTTGACAGACTCCATTTTAGCACGCACCTTTTCAGACATCGTGATAATGTTAGCATTTTCGTCAACCTCAACATTTAGATAAACCGTGTTCATACCATTTACTCGGTAATAGGTATCTACAGCTTTATCTTTGTAGGTCATTTCAGCTATGCTACCAAGATAAATAATCTTATCATCAACCTTAGTGATAGGAGTTTTCTCTATTTCGCTACCTATTCTTGAGGTTTCGAGATGTAGAGTAATACGGCTTTTATCTCCATTTTCGTCTATATGCTCTAAGTCACCAATAATATTTGATCTACCTATAAAACCGTTTATTGCTGTTACAATATTACTAGGAGTCAACCCATATAAATTTAAATTTTTAGGGTTATAGCTAATTTCCAGGTATTGAGGTACTCCACCAGTCACTGTAACTTCTGTAACTCCATCTACTTGTTCAAGATAGGGCTGTATGTTTTGTACAGCATAATCTTGAATCTGATCTTGACGCATATCAGCATTAATCTGATATGACAACAATTGTTTAGATGTTCCATTCTCAGAACCTACATTCCCCCCACTTAAGTAGGGGTAAGAAACACCGTCAGGGAGTTTGTCAGCAATCTGTTTTAGTAATGATGAAATCTCAAAACGTGCAGAAGAAATATTAATACCATCTTTTAGATTTATTACTATACGTCCACTACCAGCTGACGATGTAGAAGTAATATCCTTAACACCTTTCACAGACGAAACTACCCCTTCTATCTTAGAAGTTACTTCATGCTCTATAACTCTAGGTGAAGCTCCCTTCCATGTGTAATTGATAGCAATACGACCTTGCTGGTTAACAGTAGGTTTATGACTAACATTCACTAGAGGTATCAACGCTGCACCCATAATGGTAAAGATTACCATTATAAGGATGAGCGAGAAAGAAGGTATTTTATCAAGAAAACTTTTATTTTCTGGATTAATTTTTTCTATATTATTATTTTCTACCATAACCTATTTTTTTCTGTTATAAATAGTATAGTATGCCATAGGAATAAACACTAAACTAACTAAAGTACCGATAGACATACCGATAATAATTGCTAAAGATAAAGGATACTGTAAATCAGAGCCCATATCAACACGGTTAAGGAAAGGAACCAGCGCTAGGATAGTTGTAAGGGAAGTCATAATGATAGGTTTTAAACGAC